>CATJUP010000080.1 GCA_949743655.1 uncultured Eubacteriales bacterium | reverse complement strand
TATTAATATATAAATATTATTTCAATTTTAAAAAAATATGCTAAAACGTCAATATTTTTTATAAATTCCATTGTTTCAAAATAGTGTTTTTATAATATAGCTCAAGTATCTCCTCAAATGTTTTTCCGTTTTCGGCAAGGTATTTAGCCCCATTTTGACTCATTCCACAGCCGTGACCAATACCGCCGCCATAAAGTTTTACCGAATATATTTTACCGCCTTCATACACTTTCTCAAAAGAGAAAAAAGCGCTTGGAAGTATTCCATAATTATAAACACTTGTGCCATCGTTTAAATTTACCGCCATTTTTTCTCCAGTATAAGAGCGTGGTTTTAACACTGTGCGTATGTTGTACTCCGTGTTAATATCAACATATCCCTTTTCAAAAGTCAGGCGTAAAGACATTATATTTCCGCCTTCTCCTCTATTTAAAACCTCAATATCAACAAACTCTCCTGGCTCTGACATAAATTCATCATCGCTTATATTATTGGCGTTTATGTAAACAAGCCCGCTGTTATAAGCAGTTTTTATATTTTTTATAAAATTTTGCTCAATATCAGCTTTACTAAATAAAACATTCCACCTAAACCATCTTGACCAGCTATCATAAGCAAATGCGTTTGTGTTTTTAAAATAAATTAACGCCTCATTCTCGTCATTAAAATTAACACCTGTGTTGTTTCTCGAACTTAAATACTCTTTGTAAGCCGCTGGAAAACTTTTGTCACTATCGGCCCAAACCTCATTGCTGTTTGATGTTGTACCTGCCGATGATGCAAAAAAACAAGCATTTATAACATTGTTGTCATAAAAAATGCAAAGTCCTTTTGTATTGTCAACAGCTCTTTCAGCTAAGTCCGTGTATGGTATGTTGTTATATACTTGGCACATAACAGAATCGTCACAGTCGGCTCCATATTCGGCATATTTTCCACTAAAAAACTGGTTATAAGCATAACTTCTTGCACATACAGCCTGTGCCATAACCGCTGTTAAACCATAACTTTCTGGCATTTCACTTAAAACAACACCTTTAACATAGTTTTCAATGTCTGTTTCATTTACAACAATATATCCATTATCTGTTTTCTCAATCTCTATATTGCCGTCATAAACGGGATAATCACTATAATTTCTTTTTATACTTTTTATACCAATTTTTCCTTCGACAGGAGTTATTATTATTCTGTTACTGTTTTTAAAAATTTCGTTATCATATTGAGAAATATTTATACTTTTTCCGCTATATACAGTCTCATCTAAATTTTTAATTGAGAAATTCCCCTCAATCTCAACATCACTGTGATAATAGCCCTCAAAATCTTCTGTACCTATAACCACTCTTATAAGCCCATTAAACCTATTGTTAAAAACAGCGACTGCCTTATCATTTTTAATATAAAAGTCATATCTTCCACCTGATATAAATTTTTTTGGCATTGTCTCAACACCATTTTTTAAGCAATACATGTTATCGCTTAAATTTATTTTCGTACCGTTTTCAATCTCGGCAACACCATTTGAACATTTTTTTAAAATACTATTTATTTTTTTATAATCACCAACAAACGATATTACATTTCCGTCTTTAACTGTCAAATCATATATACCTTCCAAAAAACTATTATTGGCACTGTTTTTAAGTATTCTCTTTGAGTACATAAATGTAACCTCAATATTATCCCCAACTGGCTTAACATAAGCCTCATTTAAATTGGCTTGGCTGTCTTTTATATCAATAACTGCTATTATATCGTTACCTTTTACATAAGCCTCTATTGTTTTGTCAACAAACCCGTCCATAAAAAGTCCTCCATGGTGCATAACACCCATATCAGTAGCAACATTCCAGCTTTCCATTCCTCCTTCTCCTGCTGTAGCAAATATAGTTAATTCTTTTTTTTCAACACCATAATCTGACAGCTTGTCCTTTATTCCGTCAAAAAGCATATCATTCCACAACTGATATGACACAGGAACGTCATTTTTTTCGATATTTTTGTTTGCTGTTGATATATTAAGATTTTTAAGTATAATTTGCGCTTGTTTATATGTAAGCGGCTGCATTGGATTAAATATATCCCCTTCCCCGCGCATTATCTCATTTTCACAAACATCATTTATATATTTATAATACCACTCATTTTTATCCACATCCAAAAAATTGGTTTCGTTCGATTTGTCATTTTCTAAAAATACTATAGATAACATTCTTGCGGCAAGCGCTCTATATACAGGAAAATCTTTATTATAATCTAAATTGTCATTTAAAATTATTTCCTGTTCATTGTTTTCGGTTATAATTTTAGGCGTCTCGTTGCTTTTGTTATAACATCCGTTTAACAAAACAACTGAAACTGCACACAAAACTATAATTTTTCTCAAATTCATTTCTACCACCTCAATATTAAATATATGAAAGTTGTAAGTATTTTTATTCAAAAAATAAAACCACCCATAAAAATGAGTGGTACAAATTGTGTTTTAATAAAAAAATAATCCCAGACTGCCGTTCCGATTTTTTGACACCTAACCGAAGTTAGGTGGGTGTTCGCGTAAATTTATTTTGTCTTCCTCCGCCCAAAGGGAATTATTAAGAGGCCTGACATAGAAATTTAATATAGAACTCCCGTATCTGTAATGTAGGTTCAAAATAACCGGGTATCGAACAATCCAGGAATATATTCAGTTTTTGTTTCTAAAATAATCTATATAAAACATTACACAGCCCGCAAATATAAAAATATCAGCTATATTAAATATAGGCGCGTTTTTAAATTTAATAAATATAAAATCTGTAACTTTGTTGTTTTTAACTCTGTCAATAAAATTAGCAAAAGCCCCCGCAAAGCACATACTAAAACTTAATTTTAAAACACTGCTTTTGCTTTTATACAAAACCCCAAAAAGCATAAAACCCAAAACCGCGCAAGCAATACCAGAAAACAATTTTACTATATTTGGTTTATTACTTAGTTTTCCATAAGAAAAACCCTTGTTCTTTTTATGCCATAAATAAAGCCTGTTATATATTAGCTTTTTCTTTTCCTCAATATACAGCTTATCACTTATGAGCCTTTTTGTAAATAGGTCTAAACATATTATACTCAAAATAATTACTGCATATACCAAACCAAACATCTCCATAAAATACCATAATCTTTTAATACTTTATGCTTTACATTTTAGCACAAAAAATCCCTCTTGAAAACAATATTTTTTAAAAAATTAATAAATTATTTTATTTCTAAAATATGTAACAATAAATTCTTGTATAAATTATATACAAGTATTATAATATTATTAAGTAAAATTACTTATTTTTCATTTATGAAAGGGGTTTTTCCAATGGCTTTAGTTACAACAAAAAATATGTTTGAAAAAGCGTTTAAAGGCAATTACTCAATAGGAGCTTTTAATATCAATAATATGGAAATAATACAGGGCGTTGTTGAGGCTTGCAAAAAATATAATACAGCGGTTATACTTCAGGTATCCAAAAGTGCTCTCAAATACGCTCATCCTCTCTACCTCAAAAAAATGGTCGATGCCGCTATAGAAGAAACTGGTCTTGATATAGCTTTACATCTTGACCATGGTCCTGATTTTGAAACATGCAAATTATGTATTGAGTATGGCTTTACATCAGTTATGTTTGACGGTTCTCATTTTGACTATGAGGAAAATGTTGCTAAAACAAAAGAAATAGTTGATTATGCCCACTCAAAAGGTGTTGTTGTAGAAGCGGAGCTTGGCAAATTAGCCGGTGTTGAGGACGAAGTAAACGTAGCTGCTGGAAACGCTACATATACCGATCCTGACCAAGCGCTTGATTTTGTAAAACGTACAGGCGTTGACTCTCTTGCTGTGGCTATAGGCACAAGTCATGGTGCTTACAAATTTAAAGGTGACGCAAAACTTGACTTTGAGAGATTACAGACAATTACTGACAAACTTGAGGCGGCTGGATTTAAAAACTTCCCTATAGTTCTTCATGGTGCCTCTTCGGTTGACCAAAACGCTGTAGCTACATGTAACCAATATGGCGGTCAGCTTAAAGGCGCTAAAGGAATACCCGTTGATATGTTAAGAAAAGCATCTTCAATGGCTGTATGCAAAATAAACATGGACACAGACATTCGTCTTGCTATGACAGCGGCTGTTAGAAAATTCTTTAATGACAAACCAGACGCATTTGACCCTCGTGGTTATCTTGGAGAGGCAAGAAAAGACATTGAGGCTATGGTTGAAAGCAAAATATTAAATGTTCTTGGCTGTGAAAACTCAATGAACTAAAATTTTAATTAACGCTCTAACGGGCTTTTGTTAGCCCGTTGGATTTTTTTATAAAACATTAAAAATAAGTCAAATACTATTCGTATTTTTATTCCACAAAAATACGAATAACCGACAGCGTTTTGTTTAACAACACCTTTTTATTTATACATAGTTTATGCTCATTATAAATAAAATAGTAAGTACCAGCCTATTTGTCGGCAGGTACTTATTTTGTCGGTTAAAAGGTGAAACAATGAAAAATCAGAAAACTAATAAACCACCTATCAGTCTGCTTTTACTTATATTATCATTTGCTTGTATTTATGTAGGTTTAAAAAATTTTTTTACAATACCCTCATCAGTTTCTTATGAGGATAAGGGAATACACACGTTCTTACCTTATCAGGTACTTCCCTCTCAAGTAAAAAATACATCTGGCGGACGGAGCAGCAGACTTCATCCTACAAAAACTGTTTACTTTGTATACTATAAAACTAATGATGGCACAAATTACGTATGGAAATACCAAACCGCTTATAAAACCTCAGCCGAAAATAAAGTTTCGGAATGTATAAGCGTACAACGGCGTGTTCTTAAAATAAAAAACACTAATGAATACATAACCATAAATCCAGAACAGACCGCCGAAAGTTATACAAATAACAAACGTAAATTATATGGGTTTATTATTGGTTTTTCAATATCATATATAATAATTTATATTATAGTATGGATAATAATTATTTATAAGAAACAATTAACATGAAATGTATTAAAATATGATATTCTTTGCTGCTCTGACGTTTTTGAAAAATGAATACTTTTTGACAAAAAATATGGGAATATCCAAATTCCGGATTTATTGAAACAATTTCTTTTGATGTACAGTGGCTTTAAAAATATAAAATAAAACTTATTTAATATGACAAATACGATTATTTTGACGAGAAATACATTATAACTATACCATAAAATTAATTTACAAGAGGAGAAAAATATGCCAATAACAATAAGAAAGGCTACAATAAATGACGCTTTAATATTAGCTAATATTGAAGCGGAATGTTTTCCAGCCGCCGAAGCTGCAACACTAAAATCAATACAACAGCGTATCAAAACATTTCCAAACTCATTTTTTATAGCCGAGGAAGGACAAAATGCCATAGGCTTTATAAATGGTTGTGTAACTAATTCTCGTGTTATTACTGATGACATGTTCGAGGATGTATCTACCCACAATCCAAATGGTGATTTCCAGGCTATTTTCGGTCTTGATGTTATACCACAAAAACGCAAAAACGGTGTTGCTGCTATGCTTATGAAACACATTATTGATGAGGCTAAAAAAAGCGGACGCAAAGGTTTAATACTTACCTGCAAAGAAAGACTTATACACTATTACGAGAAATTTGGTTATAAAAACATAGGCGTGTCAAACTCAACTCACGGTGGCGCTGTGTGGTATGACATGATACTTGAGTTCTGACACAAAATCTTCCTTTATTGAAAGAAAGGAAGCAAAAGAACTTTAACTTTTAACTATTATGCGCAAGTGTTATTAACAAAGCTATTTTAGTTTATATATACACAACACACACATTTCTTTTTTTACATAAACTTTGCTTATCCAAAAGCGCTGTTCCAATAAGTAAAAATGTTAGTTTTCAGTGTAAAATCTTTTGTCAAACTTTTTTTAAAGTTTGTAGAAGAGACTTGGACAAATTTCACAAAAATAAATTTTTAGCATATAAAACAGCCAAAACCGGCTGTTTTATATAACCTAAAAATTAAAATAAACATCAGTACAAATCTAAATATCTCAAAACACCTTTATGTTTAAACTCTTTAACTTTATAATTTTTTCTGCGTTCATTAAACTCATTTTCAACTTCATTTAGTGATAACATTTTTCCTTTTACACCAACAACATTTATAGACTTATCATAAACATTTATCTCTATTAAATCCTCGTTTTCAATAAGACCTATTTCTCCGCCTTCAGCCGCCTCTGGCAAAAGATACCCCACAGAAGGACCCCTTGTCGCCCCCGAAAATCTTCCGTCAGTAACAAGTGCTGTTGTGTTATTAAGTGCTGGTTTATTACAAATGGCGTCTGTAGCTTTAAGCATTTCTGGCATACCGGCAGCACGTTTGCCAACATATCTTACAACAACTACGTCTTTAGGTTTAATTTTGTCATTATAAATTTCTGCAACAGCTTCCTCTTCTGTGTCAAAAACTCTTGCTGTTCCAATAAATTTGTACATACTTTTATCAACGGCACAATGTTTTATAACTGCTCCGCTTTTAGCTATATTTCCTTTAAGTATAGTTACACCGCTGTCATTATCTTCTGGATTATCAATACCTTTTATTATGTCAGACGGTTTCATGTTGTAATTTTTAAGAAATTCCTCACTTCTTCTAAAATATCCGTTACGCTCAAGCTCATTAATATTCTCACGTATTGTTTTTCCTGTAATAGTCAATATATCCATATTAAGCTCATCTTTAAGCTCAAGTATTATTTTTGGTAAACCGCCAGCGTACCAGAAAAATTGAGTAGCCCACTTTCCAGCGGTAAGTACGCTTGTTAAAAGAGGAATATTTTTTGTAAGTCGCTCAAAATCGCTTAAATTAATTTCTATTCCTAATTCTTTTGCTATTGCGGGCAAATGTAAAACGGCGTTTGTTGAACCGCCTATAGCAGCATGAATTTTTATAGCGTTTTCAAAAGCCTCTTTTGTCATTATTTTACTTGGGCGTAAATCATTTTTTACAAGTTCGGTTATAAGCGTTCCTGCCTCAGCGGCAAGCTGCGCCTGTATATTAGTTCCCGCTGGCGCAAGTGCTGTTGAAGGTAAAGACATTCCCAAAGCCTCTGCCATAAGCTGCATTGTGCTTGCTGTACCCATATATTGACACGCGCCGCAGCTTGGGCACGCGTTGCGCTTATAATAAAGTTCTTGCTCGGCTGTCATTTTTCCTTCAGACACCCTCATATTAGTCTCATAACATGTATCAGCAGTTATAAGAGCTGGTCCAGGCAACATAGAACCACCGCTTATATGTACAGCTGGCAAATCAAGTCTTGCTATAGCCATTAAATGTCCTGGCACAGCTTTATCGCACGATGATATTGTAATAATGCCGTCAAAAGCAGATGACATAGCGTGTATTTCAACCATTCCAGCTATTATATCTCTTGACACAAGAGAATAACTCATTCCTTTATGCCCTGTAGCCACACCATCACATATATCAGTTACAGTATATATAGATGGCATACAATTTGACGCATATACCATATTTTTAGCACTTTCTGCCAAAGACATAAGGTGTCTGCTGCCTGGGTGACTGTCACCATAAGTTGAGTCTATTAATATCTGAGGTTTACTCAAATCTTTTACTGTTCGTCCAGCGCCAAGCCATAAAGGGTCTGCTTCTGGGCTAAATTGTCTCATCAACTGACTTTTTAACATATATAACACCTCTTAAATTAATATATTATATAATTAATATATTAATATTTTAAAAAAACTCCCCTCTTTTGTCAATACTATTTTTAAATATTTATCTTAATTTTAATTAGATACCATATTTTTAAATTTACTTAAAATAATTTGGAAATTTCTCATTTAGTTCCTCAAATGTCCTCAAATCACAATCGTGATGTATATCAATTAATTCTTTTAATTTCTTTATGTCACGTTCTTCATAAAATTTAATAATTTTTTTATGTTCCTCAAGAGATGTTTTGAAAACTTTACCATTAAAAAAATCAAGCACATGAAATCTAACAGTAGGACTATACATATCTTCAATAAGTTCCCATGATTTAACATGTCCCGCCATATTAAATATTTCTTTATGAAACAAGTGGTCGTTTTTGATATAATCCTTTTGGCTGTTTTCATTTACCGCTAATTCTTGAAGTATAATATATTTTTCAAGCCTTTTTTTAATATCAACTTTTTCCTCAAAAAGTTTCATTAATACCTCATATTCCAATACATGCCTTATGTATATTATTTCTTTTATCAAATCAATGTCAATTAAAGACACAAATGTTCCACTTTGAGGAAAAATATCAACAAATCCTTCTTTTTTTAACATTAATAAGGCTTCTCTAACAGGTGTGCGGCTTACATTTAATTCACTGGCTATAGCCGTATCAGATAAAACATCTCCAGGTTTAAGTTCCAAATATAGTATTTTATCACGAATTATCTCCAAAACCTCTTGTTTTGTCACTCCGCTTTTACTTTTGTACGGCAATTAAAACCTCTCCTTTTGAAACCGTTTTTTTCTTTTAAAACCTCACACGCCGCCAATCTATTAATTTAAAGCGGCGGCGTATTTTAATAATTATAACATAAGCTGGTCATCAGATAAAGCGTTAATGTCATCATCAACATTTATACTTTCAATATTCTCTTCAGATGTGTTTTTTGTATCCTCAATAACATCCGTTTTAACAATAGCAGAAGGGGTTTCTGTTATTTCAGGCATATTGTGAGCTTTTCTTACAGCATTTTCAATCTCAAAATACATATCAGGGTTAGCCAAAATATAACTTTTAGCATTCTCACGTCCCTGCCCTATTCTTGTACCATTATACGAATACCACGCTCCGCTCTTATTTACAATGTCCAAATCTGCGGCAAGGTCAAGCACATCTCCTTCTTTAGATACACCCTTACCATAAAGAATATCAAATTCTGCTACTTTAAAAGGCGGCGCAACTTTATTTTTAACTATCTTAGCTTTTGTTCTGTTTCCTATTATGTCTGTGCCTTGTTTTATAGGGTCGCCCTTTCTTATTTCTATTCTTATTGAGGCATAAAACTTTAATGCCCTTCCGCCTGTTGTAGTTTCAGGATTTCCATATACAACGCCTATTTTTTCCCTAAGCTGATTTATAAATATAACCGAACATTTTGTTTTTCCTATACTTCCTGTAAGTTTTCTAAGTGCCTGACTCATAAGTCTTGCTTGAAGACCAACATGACTGTCTCCCATTTCGCCTTCAATTTCAGCCTTAGGCACAAGCGCCGCAACAGAGTCTATAACTATTATTTCCATAGCTCCACTTCTAACCATTGTTTCGGCTATTTCAAGCGCCTCTTCACCGTCATTAGGCTGTGATATATAAAGATTATTTATGTCAACACCAAGATTTTTAGCATAAACAGGGTCAAGAGCATGTTCCGCATCTATGTATCCGGCTGTTCCTCCTCTTTTTTGAACCTCCGCAACCATATGAAGTGCTATTGTTGTTTTTCCAGACGACTCAGGACCATAAACCTCTATTACTCTTCCTTTTGGTATACCACCAACACCAAGAGCTACATCAAGGCTTAAAGAACCAGTTGGCGTAACCTCAACAGCATATTTTACATTATTGTCGCCAAGTTTCATTATAGAACCTTCACCAAACTTTTTTTCAATTTGGCTTATAGCCGTTTCAAGAGCCTTTCCTCTATCTGATAAATCTGTATTTATTTGTGCTTTACTACTTTTTTTCTCTGCCATAAGTTTTTCTCCTTTAAATATTTTCTTCGTCAAGTTCACGCCTCAAAGCGTCAAAAACAGCGTCAACTGTACACATACGTACTTTTTCACGGTTTCCGTTAAATCCAAGTTTTTTTGTTATTACTTTTCCTTTTATATAAAGCCCTATATACACAAGTCCAACAGGTTTTTCAGGAGTACCGCCTCCTGGACCAGCTATTCCTGTGGTTGAAATACCTATATCAGTACCAGCACTTTTAGCTATTCCTTCTGCCATTTCGGCGGCTGTTTCAGCGCTTACAGCGCCGTATTTATAGAGAGTTTCTTTTTTTACGCCAAGTCTTCGCATTTTAGCATCATTGCTGTATGTAACAGCGCCTTCAACAAAAATTTGAGAAATTCCGGGTATGTCAGTAAATGCTGTTGAAAGCAACCCACCTGTACACGACTCACTTACAGCTACAGTTATGTTGTTTTTGATAAGTCTTTTGCATACAACTTCAGATACAGTAGTATCTCCCTCGCCATAAGCGTTGTTTCCAAGTCGTTTATAAACCTCTTTAGCCACAGGGTCTATAAGTTTATGCGCCTCATAATCATTTTTAGCCTTAGCAGTAATACGCACTATTACCTCTATATTTTTAACATAAGTAGCTATTGTTGGATTAGTTTGGCTGTCAATTAAATCTTTTAAAAGATATTCTGTTTTACTTTCTCCTATTTTAGATACCCTTATTATACGAGATACAAATATATATTCCTGCTTAGCCGCAAGGTAAGGTCTTACATATTCCTCAAACATTGGTATAAGCTCTTTAGGCGGACCAGGTAACATAATAAGTATTTTTGAGTTTTCATCTATAATTATACCAGGCGCCGTTCCATTGTTGTTGTAAAGAACAACACTTCCCTCTGGCACATAAGCCTGTTTGTAATTATTTTCTGTCATTTCTTTGTTAGCCTTTTTAAAAAAACTCTTCAACATATCCAACGCTTTTTCATCATTAACAAGTTTTTTATTAAAATATTTACAACCAGTCTCTTTAGTAAGGTCGTCTTCTGTAGGTCCAAGCCCTCCAGATGTTATTACAATGTCACTTCTTGAAAATGCCTCTGTAATAACCTCTTTTAGCCTTTCAGCGTTATCCCCCACTACTGACTGGTGGTACATCTCTATACCAAGAGAGCAAATCTGTTTTGACAAATACTGCGCATCGCTGTTAAGAGTATCTCCAAGAAGTAATTCTGTACCAACGGATATAATTTCAGCTTTCAAAATTTATTTCACCTCAGTCTTTTAAAACATCTATATTTTTAATAATATAATCAACACCGGATATAACCGTAAATAAAGCTGACAAAAATATAAGTATCCTTCCAAGAGTGTGTCCAGCAACACCGCCCACACCTGATATAACAACTATTATCATTATCATTTGGCTTACGGTTTTTATTTTTCCCCACCAGCTTGCCGCTATAACAACACCCTTTTCAACGGCTATAAGCCTAAAGCCAGTTACTATAAATTCTCTGCTTATTATAATTCTAACAATCCACGCCGGTATCTCTGCCATAGAAACCATACAAATCAATGCTGAGGAAACAAGAAGTTTATCCGCCAAAGGGTCCATAAATTTTCCAAAATTCGTTACCAGATTATATTTTCTGGCTATATTCCCGTCAAGATAATCAGTAAATGACGCTATAACGAATACAGCTACAGCCAAATACCTATTTAAAGGCTGAACCACAATGTCGCTTAAAAGCAAAAACACAAATATAGGTATCATTATAACCCTTGCTATTGTAAGTTTGTTAGGCAAATTCATAAACTTCGCTCCTTTCAGATAACAAATTAAATTATTTTTCCATAAAGGTCGTAGTCGCTCGCGGCTGTTATAACAACATTAACAAAATCGCCTGTCAAAAGCTCCTCATCACTATTTACAAAAACAAGCCCGTCTATTTCCGGCGCGTCTCTGTAACTTCTTGTACAATAAACATTGTCATCTAAAAGTTTTCCCTCTACAATTACTTTTAATTCTTTTCCAACAAAGCTCTCGCATTTTTTAGCCGAAATATCCCTTTGTATTCCCATTATAATTTCTTTTCTGTCATTTTTGAGCTGTTCTAAAATCTGCCCTTCCATTTTAGCCGCTAAAGTCCCCTCCTCTTGAGAGTAAGTAAACACGCCAAGCCTGTCAAATTTTATATTGTCCACAAATTCTGCAAGTTCTCCAAACTCGTGTTCACTTTCTTGCGGAAAACCTGTTATAATACTTGTTCTTATTGTAATATCAGGCATAGCGGCTCTAAGTTTTTCAACTTTTTGTTTAATAAGAGCGGCATTAGAGCGCCTTCCCATTCTTTTAAGCACAGTATCACTGCCATGCTGAACAGGCATATCAATATAATTAAGTATTTTATCGTTTTTAGCCATAACATTTATTGTATCATCTGTAATATTTTCTGGATAACAGTACAACAACCTTATCCATTCCAAAGAGTCTATTGAGCATAATTTCTCAAGTAGTTCATGCAGTTTGCTCTCACCGTATAAATCTTTGCCATAAACGGCTGTGTCTTGAGCCACAAGTATAATTTCTTTAATTCCTCTTTGAGCCAAAATATTTGCCTCGTCAAAAAGGCTTTCTATACTGCGGCTTCTGTAAGCACCCCTAAGTGACGGTATAACGCAATAAGTACACTTACTATCACAGCCCTCGGCTATTTTTAAATATGCGTAGTGTCCGGCTGTAGTTATAATTCTGTTTAAACTATTGTTCTCATCTTTCATTACTTTATCAAAATTTCCCAAACTCTTTATTTTCCTTCCTTGTATAACGGCATTTACGGCGTCAATTATGTTCTCATATTCAGCCGTTCCCAAAACCGCGTCAACCTCTGGCATCTCGTCAAAGAGCTCTTTTTCGTATCTTTGTGCAAGACAGCCAGTAACTATTATACCTTTGCAATTTCCTGTTTCTTTTAGTTTTCCACACTCAAGTATAGTTTCAATACTTTCCTCAAGAGCGTCTTTTATAAAACAGCATGTGTTTATTACTATAATATCCGCTTTTTCTTCCTCTTGAATAACATTTATACCTTTTTTAGAGCAAATGCCAAGCATTACTTCACTGTCAACTAAATTTTTGTCACAGCCCAAAGATATAAAAGCCAAATTAATATCCAACAAAAATTACCTCCAAATAAATTACAAATACTCTATTAAGTTTTATATTAATATTTTATCATCTTTGGCTATTTAAAACAATAATTATTCGTTTTCTTGTTGACTTTTGTATTCGTCAAAAGATGATATTAAAACTTTTCGAGGTTTACTTCCTTCCTCAGGACCTACTATACCCATTTCTTCCATTTCCTCAACAATTCTTGCCGCTCTGTTATAACCCACTCTAAACTGCCTTTGTATCATAGATACAGACGCCTTTTTTTTGCTTACAACAAGTTCTACCGCTCTATCAAAAAACTCGTCTCTATTCTCGTTTGACTCTCCCACTAAAGATGACTGTGTTATATTTTCAATCATATTTTTGTCATAAACAGTCTCATTGCCGTCTTTTATAAAATCAACTATTTTTTCAACTTCTTTGTCAGTAACAAATGCGCCCTGTATTCTCACTGGTTTTGATTTTCCCATTGGATAAAACAGCATATCGCCTTTTCCAAGCAGTTTTTCAGCGCCTACTGAGTCTAATATTGTTCTCGAGTCTATACCAGACGACACGGCAAAAGCTATTCTTGACGGAATATTAGACTTTATAACTCCTGTTATTACATCTACAGAAGGTCTTTGAGTAGCTATTATAAGGTGCATTCCGGCGGCTCTGGCTAATTGCGCCAAACGGCATATAGCCTCTTCAACCTCATTTTGGGCTACCATCATAAGGTCAGCTAACTCGTCTATTATTATTACAATGTGATACATAAAATCAGTTTCATTGTTTTCTCTTTTTAAGTCATTATAGCCCTTAATATCTCTAACATGGCACTCGGCAAAAGTATTGTACCTTTTAAGCATTTCTTTAACAGCCCAGTTAAGAGCGCCAGACGCTTTTTTAGGGTCTGTAACAACAGGTATAAGTAAATGTGGTATACCGTTATATACACTAAGTTCTACAACTTTAGGGTCTACAAGTAAAAGTTTTACTTCCTCTGGTTTTGCTTTATATATCAAACTTGTTATAATAGTGTTTATGCACACGCTTTTACCAGAGCCTGTAGCACCAGCTATAAGCATATGCGGCATTTTTGATATATCGCTTACAATACATTTGCCAGCTATATCCTTGCCTAAAACAAAAGTAAGTTTTGACGCGGCATTTTTAAACTCATCACTCTCAAGCATTGTGCGCATATATACAGATTGTACCTCTCTATTTGGTACCTCTATACCAACGGCAGCTTTACCTGGTATAGGTGCCTCAATTCTTATGCCAGTAGCGGCAAGGTTAAGGGCTATATCATCGGCAAGGTTTAATATTTTGCTTACCTTTACTCCCTTTTGAGGCGCAAGCTCATAGCGTGTTACAGTAGGACCTTTATTTATTTGAAGCACTTTAGCCACAACACCAAAACTCTCAAGTGTCTCCTCAAGTTTTTTAGCGTTTTCAATCATATCGGCTTTTGTTTCTCCACTTGTGTATGCTGGTTCTTCACCAAGAATATCAATAGGCGGAAATACATACTCTTTTTCCGGCTCTTTATAGTTTTCTTCAATAACTATATCATCGTCCAAATCTTCATCAATTTCGTCAATGTCACCATCAATAGTCTCGTCATATTCTGCATTATCTAAATTGTCAGCTTCAGTTGTTTCTTCAAATTCATCTGATACTTCTTCATAGCCATTTTCATCTGTATTATAATCAGTATAATCCGTGTCAGAATGCTCTGCAATATCACCGTTTTCGTCATTTTGGACATTATAATCGTTATTATCCAAAATTTCAGCATCAACTAAAATATCTTCCGTGTATTCAGATGAGTCTTCTTCTATATTCTCTTTAACTATATTTTTGTTATCTTCATAATCATTTTGCTCAATACCATTTATTATAATATCGTCATCTATGCCTTTAGGAATTACTGACATTTCCTCATTTTCAGCAAAATCACCAAATACAATAGGTTCATTTTCATTTATCTGTTCATCATACTCATCACTTTTAATTTTGCCATTATCAATTACAACTGGTCCCAATACCTCTATAAATTTTTCGCCATTAAAAAATTCTGTCTCGCCATAATTTTTATTAAAATTTTGGTTAAAGTTATATGTTTCTTCATTTTTATTATACTCTTTTTTATAATCTTCTTTTTTTGTCTCATTTCTTTTTTCAAAAACCGTAGTTTTTATTGTAGGAGTATTGGCTTTTTCACTAACACTCTTATTAAACCCTTCGTCTCCTTTTAACATTATATTTATAAACTTTCCTTTGTTTTTTGGTATGTTATTTTCAAATTTTGTTAATTCAACCTCGTGTTTTTTAGCTCTTTTTTGTTCCTTTATTTTTATATTCTCGGCACGCGCTTTAATTTCTGCCTCTTTTATATGCTGCCTGTCATTAAAATAATCAATAACATAGCCAATACCTGTAACAAGTGATTTTCCTGTAGAGAGCATAACAGCTATAACAGCCGATGCTAAAACAACTATATAGCTCCCCCAACCAATAAATTTATTAAGGTAATAAGCTATAATTCCGCCTATAACACCGCCGTTTAAGCTATCTCCATTTTTGTAAAAACTTGATATTTTCTTCAAAATACTTTGGCTTTCAAATGTACCGTCTTTTTGAGTTATAAGCTGAAACAAAGTTGAAAGCGCCATTATAAAAAGTATTATTCCTATAATTTTAGCCGCTGTAAAACGCCTTTTTTTTGAAAAAAGCCACCATACAGCAAAAACACTTACAAGTATAGGCATTATAAAAGCACTTACACCCATAATCCCTTTAAAAAACTTATTTATAGCTTGTCCAAATATACCCATAAAAGATGTAAAAAGGCTAAGCATAACAATAAAAGATATAATTATGAGAACTATCATAAATATTTCTTCGTAAAGAGAGTTATCGTCATTATAATATTCTTCTTCATTTTCTTTATTGGGTTTAAATTTTATTACATTATCATATGTATTTTTAGCGTTATTTTTAGAATTGTTCTTTGAGTTATTTTTTGACACATTTTTAGAACTATTAGCTTGTGAAGTTTTACGTGCCGGTTTATCACCGTTTATTTTTAAGTTGTCTTTTGATGCCGCGCTTTTTGAAACTGTTCTTGCCGTTTTTGGTGACGGAGAAGTTTTACCCCTCTGCTGCGCCATTTAATAACACCCCCGTTTTATTTTAAAAACTTAACTAAGATAGTATATCACCTTTTTGTAATGTTTGCACGGCTTTTTAAAACTCAAATTTTATTGTCACACTAAAATTTATATGTTATACTCTATTTCAAACAATTACTAAGGAGAAATAAGAATGCCTTTAAACAGCAAAAAAACAGAAATATCATTTTTGAATATACTTTTTTGTATTATAGTTATGTTTGTTCACATATCAAGCGAACCCATGTCTAAACTTGATAAAAGCAGTATTCAGTACATTTTTGTACTTATACCATGGCGTCTTAGCGCTTTTATTGTACAAGGGTATATATTTTTAAGCAGCTTAAAATTATTTTTAAAAAATACAGACAAATTTAATTATAAAGAATTTTTAAAAAACCGCGTTAAATTGATATTTGTGCCCTATTTAATGTGGGTTATGGTTTATTATTTATATTTTTGCTCAATAGATTATTTTGACTTTAAATTATTAGATTATGTAAGATACGTATTAAACGGCTCAATAGTAAGCCCGTTTTATTTTGTTATAATAATATTTCAGTTTTATATATTGATGCCTTTATGGACAAATTTATTTAAAAAATATAAAAGCTCAGTTCTTGTTGTTACATCATTATTTATAATGATACTCTCAAAAAAATATTTTCCCGTTATATTTGGCGACAGCTTTAAATATTACGACAGAATACTAACAACTTATATATTTTATTGGTTTTGGGGCTGTGCTGTTGGTTTAAATTATAACAGTTTTAAAAATTTTGTTACTAAAAACATAATTTTAATAACATTTTTATTTTTAGCTATATCCACTTTAGACGCTTATTTAAGTTACAGAGCTTTTGGTCAAGGTATTTATGTACCTTTACTTGAAAATATCCATGTAATTTATTGTATATTAGCCATAATGTTATCTTTAGCTGTTTTTGCAATATTATCAAAATATGGCTTAAATCTAAACAAACCACTTAAATACATTGACGCGTCAAGTTTTTATATTTATTTGTCTCACTGTTTTGTAATTAACATAATTAATAAAGAGATTATACATAACTTTGGTATTTACAGCATAGGCAAGGCTTATTTAATACGTTTTGTGCTAACATATATTATAACATTGACATTATGTACATTGTACTCAAAAATAAAAGAATATTGAACAAACATATGGAGGTAAAAATGAATAACATACACAAAAAAATAGGCATTATAGGCGGTGGTCAATTAGGTCAAATGATGATACTTGAGGCGAAAAAAATGGGCTTTTATATAACCGTTTTAGACCCAACACTTAATTGCCCTGCCCACTCAATAGTAGACGAACACATAGTGGCTGATTTTGACGATGAAAAAGCTATACGCCTTTTAGCAGAAAAATCTGATGTAATTACATATGAGTTTGAACACATAAATTCTAAAGTGCTTAAAGAGCTTGAAAAAGAATGTAAAAAAGTTTATCCTACAGCAAAAAGCCTTGAGATAATACAAAATAAACTTGAACAGAAAAAACTTTTAAAACATAACCAAATACCAGTTCCTGAGTTTATGGAGGTCAATTCCATTGATGACATAACAAATGCCGGAAAAATTTATGGTTTTCCTTTTATGCTTAAATCTTGTACTGGTGGATATGACGGAAAGGGAAACTATTTAATAAATGACTCAAACTCTTTTAATACAGGTTTTAAAGCTCTTGGAGGCGGTAAACTTAAATTAATGGCAGAAAAATATTTTCCTTTTATAATGGAAATATCTGTTTTGGCGTGCAGAGGCACAGACGGAGATATAAAAGTATATCCCGTTGCTGAAAATATACATAAAGACAGCATACTCGACAAAACCAAAGTACCAGCCAATATATCAGACTTAACTGCTAAAAATGCTATGGTTTTAGCTAAACGTGTTATGGAGGTATTTGAGGGTGTTGGAATGTTTTGCGTTGAGATGTTTGTTTCAGCAAATGGAGATGTAGCTGTAAACGAGGTAGCTCCTCGCCCCCACAATTCAGGTCATTACACAATAGAGGCTTGCGTTACAAGCCAGTTTGAACAACATATAAGGGCTGTAAGTGAGCTCCCATTAGGCGACCCAACACTTGTGCGCCCTGTTGTAATGCGTAACATACTTGGAGAAGGAAACGAGGGAAAAGCTGTTGTTTATGGAGCTGACGAATGTCTTAAAATAAATGGTGTAACACTTCACATATACGGAAAAGAAAAAAGTAAACCAAAACGCAAAATGGGTCACATAACGGCTGTTGCCGATACATTGGAACAAGCTGAAAAAAACGCTGACATGGCTAAAAATGTTATAAAAATTTGCGGAAACAACACATAATTACATTAAATTTTTTGTCATTTAATACACAATATCCAATATTTTACACTATAAATAATTTTTTTGTATAATACGTTTATTTTATTATTTGCAATAGTAATGATGTGATACAAATAAATAATAAAATTATTACAAAATTAATATTTATTTAACAACTTTATACTAAAATCGTTGTTGTATTTATGCAGTTTTTACAATAAAATGTTAGTTTTACAACATTTTTGTGTGATGTAATGTATTTGTAATCAAAAATTTGTTGCATAAATGTTACATTTATGTTAATATACTAATTGCGAAGTTAATCACTTATTAAAATTTATGTGATTAACATTAAAAGTCAATAATAAACTAAGAGGACTGCCTTATGACACTACTTCCCACTTAATACAAAAGGCGTTCCAAGGAGGAAAAATGACAAAGCATATTAGAATATTTTTAATGGTAACATTTGCTATAGTACTTCTTACTGGTACTGTGGCGGCTTATCAAGACAGCGCTGAAAGTAAAATTGTCACAATATCAGATGACAATAAAAATGACTTTCTTGTTTCAACAAAGGCTGAAACTGTAGAAGAGTTTATTGAAGAACAAGGCATAGAAATAGACGAAAAATACGATAAACTGTTAAACAATCCCAAAGATAAAATTGCAACCGGAGATATAATAAAAATAAAAAGACACATTGACATAACATTAAAAATAAACTCAGAGGATATTGATATTAAAACAAATGAAGGCACAGTTGAAGACATACTTGATATGTACGCTTCTAAAATTGGAAACGAATATAAACTTGTAAACTGCGATAAAACTTCAAGGCTTGTAAAAAATATGACGATTAAAGTAATCATACCCGAATATGATGATGTTGTTACAAGCAAAGAAAGTATACCTTTTGAAACTGTATATGTTAATAATCCAGAAATGACAGAAGGAACAAAAAGGGTTAAAAAAGCCGGCGAGGAAGGTATTGTTGAAATAACTAAAAGACAACGTTATTACGATGGAAAGTTTGATGGTGTTGAAGAATTAAGCCGTGAGATAATAAAAGTGCCTACAAACAGAGTTGTTGAAATAGGCGGAAAATCCGATGAACTTATAGCTGAAGATGTAGAGCAAACGCTTACATTTGTGGCTACTACAGAAGACACCAGCGCAAAAACAAAAATCGCGTCTGATCAATTAGATAAAAAAACCACAGATAATAAATCTTCTAACATCAAAGAAACATCTAACCAGCCAAAACAAATAGAGGCAAAGCAACCAGAAACAAGCGGTAAGTCTGTTGTGGATGGAATGGTATATACAAAAGCTATAAAAATGAACTCAACAGCTTATACACCTTACGACCCTGGCTGTAGTGGCATAACAGCCACAGGTGCTGCAGCTAAAAAAGGCATAGCAGCTGTTGACACAAATGTTATACCTTTTGGCACAAAACTTTATATACCAGGATACGGAACTGCTGTAGCCGCTGACCGTGGAGGAGATATAAAAGGAAATCGTATAGACTTATGTTATAACACTGTTGCCGAGGCTTATAACTGGGGAAGAAAAAATGTAACAGTTTATATATTGGAGTAAATTAAAACCGCCACCGAAAATTCGGTGGTTTTTATATTGTCTAAAAATTTTTTAAGGAAACAAAATTTCCGTTTTAAAGCTCTTTTACTTTCTTTCAATAAAGCATGTATTTGTTATGTAAATATAAACTAAAATAGCTTTACAAATAACTTTTAGATACAATGGTTAAGAGTTAAAGTTCTTTCGCTTCCTTTCTTTCAAGAAAGGAAGAAAAAAGAGCCCGTAAAAATTACGGACTCTTGCCACACTCTGTTATTTTCTATTGTTAATTACCGCCTGTGCTGCTGCAAGCCTTGCTATAGGCACGCGGAATGGTGAACATGAAACATAATCAAGACCTAAAATCTCACAAAATTCTATAGACGATGGGTCTCCGCCATGCTCTCCGCAAATTCCAAGATGAAGGTCAGGTCTTGCCTCTTTGCCCTTTGTAACAGCTATTCTCATAAGCTCGCCTACACCACTTCTGTCAAGCCTTGCTGTAGGGTCAACCTCATATATCTTTTTATCTATATAGTCAGCCAAAATTCTTCCAGCGTCATCTCTTGAAAGACCATATGTCATTTGTGTAAGGTCGTTTGTACCAAATGAGAAGAATTCAGCCTCCTTAGCTATTTCATCAGCCGTAAGAGCCGCTCTTGGTATTTCTATCATAGTACCAACTATATATTTCATATTTATTCCACTGTCAGCTATAAGTTTGTCAGCTACTTCAACAATAAGGTCTTTAACAAATTTCATTTCTTTTATGTGACCTACAAGAGGTATCATTATTTCTGGCACTATATTGTAGCCTTTATTCTTTTTAACTTCAAGAGCCGCCTCTATTATAGCTGATGCCTGCATTTTAGCTATTTCAGGATAACTTACAGCAAGACGACAGCCCCTATGACCCATCATAGGGTTAAGCTCATGAAGTCCTCTTGATTTAATTTTAAGCTCCTCAACACTCTTACCCATTACATCAGACAATTGTTTAAACTCATCGTCATTATTAGGTAAAAACTCATGAAGAGGTGGATCTAAAAGACGTATTGTAACAGGTCTTTCCTGCATAGCCTCATAAATACCAACAAAGTCCTCTTTTTGGAAAGGCTTAATAGCATCAAGAGCCGCTTTTCTCTCCTCCTCTGAGTCAGAAAGTATCATAACACGGAATTTAAGTATGCGGTTTTCCTCAAAGAACATATGCTCTGTTCTTGTAAGACCAATACCCTCAGCGCCAAATTCAACAGCTTTAGCCGCATCTTTAGGAGTATCGGCATTTGTTCTAATTTTAAGCCTTCTTGTACTATCAGCCCAGTTCATAAACTCAACAAAGTAGTCTGATACATCAGGGTCTGTTGTAGGTATATCCTCACCATATATATTACCTGTAGAGCCGTCAAGAGAAATATAGTCCCCTTCTTTAAACGTTTTTCCACCAAGTGCAAATGTTTTTTCTGCCTCGTTCATTTTAATTTCTTCACAGCCAGAAACACAACATCTTCCCATTCCTCTTGCTACAACAGCCGCGTGGCTTGTCATACCGCCACGTACTGTAAGTATACCTTCAGCGGCAACCATACCTTCTATATCCTCTGGGCTTGTCTCAAGACGAACAAGTACAACTCTCTCACCTTTTTTAGCTGCCTCTTTAGCGTCTTCAGCAGTAAAATAAATTTTTCCGGCTCCAGCCCCAGGAGATGCTGGAAGTCCTTTTCCAACAGGTTTAGCAGCTTTAAGTTTGGCGGCATCAAATGTTGGGTGTAAAATTTGGTCAAGCTGTTTAGGCTCAACTTTAAGTAACGCCTCTTCTTTTGTTATAAGCCCTTCTTTTACCATATCAACAGCTATTTTAAGAGCCGCTGTGGCATTTCTTTTACCATTTCTTGTTTGAAGGAAATAAAGTTTTCCATTTTCAACAGTAAACTCCATATCCTGCATATCTTTATAATGTTTCTCAAGTTTGGAAGAAAGTTCACAAAACTGTTTATAAACCTCTGGCATATCCTGTTCAAGCGTAGCTATAGGTTTAGGAGTTCTTACACCAGCAACAACGTCCTCACCTTGAGCGTTAATAAGGTACTCACCAAACATTTTATTCTCGCCAGTTGATGCGTTTCTTGTAAACGCAACACCTGTACCAGATGTATCACTCATGTTTCCAAATACCATCATTTGAACATTTACGGCAGTACCCCAGCTATAAGGAATATCATTCATTCTTCTATAAACAAACGCTCTCGGGTTATCCCATGAACGGAAAACAGCTTTAACAGCCTCAAACAACTGGTCTTTAGGATTTTGAGGAAATTCTTTATTTTGGTCCTCAAAATAAATCTTTTTAAAGTCCTCAGATATTTTTTTAAGGTCATCAGCATTAAGGTCTGTATCAAACTTAGCGCCAACATTTTCTTTATACTCATCAAGATGTCTCTCAAATTTTGACTTTGGCACACCTATAACAACATCAGCAAACATCATTATAAATCTTCTGTAAGAGTCATAAGCGAACCTCTCGTTATTTGTAGCTTTAGCAAGCCCTTTAACTGATATATCATTAAGACCAAGGTTAAGCACTGTGTCCATCATACCTGGCATAGATGCCCTTGCTCCCGAACGTACTGAAACAAGGAGAGGATTTTCGTTATCGCCCAACTTTTTACCTGCTTTTTCCTCAAGCAATGAAAGAGCATTTTCAATTTGCTCTACCATTTCATCCGAAAGTTTTTTTCCATTTTCATTATAGTATGTGCAAGCCTCTGTAGTAACTGTAAATCCGCCTGGTATAGGAAGCCCCATATTTGTCATTTCGGCAAGATTGGCGCCTTTTCCTCCAAGCAAGTTTTTCATTGAGGCTGCTCCCTCATTAAACATATAAACATACTTTTTGCCCATAAAAATCCTCTCCATTTCATATAATAATTAACGAAATATTATCGTTAAAATTCACAGTAATAAAACTGCGTTTTTTTAATATACAAAATAAGTATATCACCTTATAATACTAATATCAATATAAAAAATTAAATAAAATCCTTATATTTCGACCTATTTTTAATATTAAAAAGAGCGTTATTATTATACTTTATTTTTATTTTATAATGTATTTATTTTGATAAAAACTATATTTGTTCTCATATTCTTTAGTAGGTTTATTATGAATTCTTTCCATCAATTTATGTGAGTCATCTGTATCAATATTTCCTTCCGCTTGTAATATGTATACAGCTATATTAGAGCAATGGTCCGATATTCTTTCAAGACTTGTTAAAAGCTCTAAAAGAGACACTCCTCCCTCAATACTACAAGTTCCCTCGCAAAGTCTGTTTATATGCTTGTCTCTTATTTTAAAATTAAGTGAGTCTATAACCTGTTCTAAAGGCTCAATATTCAAAGCCTCTTTAAAATCCCTTTTTAAATACGCGTCAACAGCCATACCAAATATCTCAGTAACGGCATTGCTCATTATTTCAAGCTCTTCTTTTCCGCCTTCAGAAAAATATATGCTCTTTTCAAAATTCTTTTTAGCCACTTCTGCTATGTTCATACAATGGTCTGATATTCTTTCAAAATCTCCTACACTGTGCAACATTTCCATAACTAAAACATTACTTGTGTCATTAACATCAGCGGCTATAATTTTAAGAAGATAATTACTTATAGCCGACTCAAACTTATCAATAAGATTTTCGTCTCTTTCAACTTTAGAGAATTTTTTTTCAGAATACTCATTAAAAAGAGATATAGACCTTTTAAAATTTTTAAATGATAAGTTTGCCATTGAGTTAAGAACTTTTCTTGCTTGCTCAACAGCTAAATTTGGTGTTTTAAGTAAAAGGTCATCAAGAAGAGCAAGGTCTTTTTCTTCAATAGACACATCGTCTTTTTTTACAAATTTATCAGATATTTTTACAAGCAAACCAACAAATGGAAGAAGTACAAAAGTTGTTGCTATATTAAAAAATGTATGAAAATTAGCTATATCGCCTCTATTAACTATATTATTCCAAAAAGAAAAATTAATAATAGAATTAAGACCATATATTATAACAAAAAACATAAACATACCAATTACATTAGATAAAACATCTATAAAAACAACCCTTTTAGCGTCTCTTTTAGAGCCTATGCTTGCTAATATTACAGTTATACATTTACCCACGTTTTGACCAAGTATTATAGGTAAAGCAGTTGAAAAAGTTATAGCACCTGTTGAAGAAAGCGCCTGTAATATACCAACCGAGGCGGAAGAACTTTGAAGTATAGCTGTCATAACCATACCAAGAAGTATACCAAATATGGGATTAGAGAAAACAAAAAATAAATTTGTGAATTGCGGCATGTCTTTAAGCGGTGAAAGTGTTACTTCCATAGTATTCATGCCAAAAAATATCATTCCAAGCCCAAGAAATATCGTTCCAATATCTTTTGTGCGTTTAGACTTTGAAAATACATAAGATGCCGCGCCTAAACCTATAAGTATAGGTCCAAACGATGACGGTTTTAAAAGTGAGAGTATAACACCACTGTCGCCAATATCGCCAAGCCTTAAAATTTGACCTGTTACAGTTGTTCCTATGTTAGCGCCCATTACTACTGGTATAGCATTTGATAATTTCATAATACCAGCATTTATAAGACCAACTACCATTATTGTTGTAGCTGAAGAACTTTGTATAACACCTGTAACCACTGTACCAAGAAAAACGCCTTTTGGTCTGCTGCTTGTAAGTTTTTCAAGCATCTTTTCAAGGCTCGCTCCAGCCACTCTCTCAAGCGCCACTCCCAATAAACTCATTCCAAAAAGGAAAAGTCCTATACCAGCAAACAATGGCAAAATAGATATTAAAGTCATATTTCTATCCCCTTTAAACAAGCAAACTAAACAATAAATATCATTTTAAAAAAGTATACCATTTTTTTCACTCTCCAACAATTAGATATTATGTTTAAAATAAAATACATTTTTATGTATATTTTTGTCAGTCTGCTATTGTTTAAAACTTTAATAGTTTACTGTGCCTTTCTGTCTATAAATTCAGCTTTAGTTTTTGAGTACATAATTTTTTGCTCACTGTACAAGCCTATATATCCCGAAAGCATATAACTTGTAGCACAGGCGGCAGCAAAAAGCGGAAGTCCTTTAGAGCCAAAAAGTTCCACCGAAAGTATTATAGAAGTAAGAGGACAATTTGTAACACCACAAAAAAGACATATAAGCCCTATACCTGTACCAAAAGATGTATTTATACCTATAATTTTTGAAACAGCATTACCAAACGTAGCCCCCGTAAAAAATGCGGGAACAATTTCACCGCCTTTAAATCCAGCACAAAGTGTAACAGCGGTGAATATTATTTTAATCAAAAATGCGTACCACACAATGTCCGTTTCAAAAGCGCTCTCAATAACTCCCATTCCGGCTCCATTATAATATTGTTCTCCAACAATAAAAGTAAGACATATAACAATAACACCGCCAACTATAGCTTTTAAAAACGGATTTGGTATATATTTTTTATAAAGTTTTGATGTCTTTTTCATAATTACACAAAACAATATACTAACAAAAGCGCATAACGCCGATAATATTACTACTTTGGCTATATTAGCCGGACTAAATTCACAATATTCTAATATATTAAAACTTGTTGGTTCAACATTAAACATTTGTGTAATTGTTATACCTGTAAGTGACGCTATAATACAAGGAACAAGAGCCGAAAAGTGCATTATTCCAATGCTTATCACCTCTATTGAAAACACTGCTGCTGTAACAGGCGTTCCAAACAGCGCCGAAAACGCTGCTGACATGCCGCACATAGTCATTATGTGCATATCTTTATCATCAAGTTTAAATGCCTCACCTATGGCATTTGATATACTGCTGCCTATTTGAAGCGCCGCTCCTTCCCTTCCAGATGAACCTCCAAAAAGGTGAGTTATTATAGTACCTAAAAAAATTATAGGCAATGTAAATATAGGTACAATTTTATTTTCTCTTACAGTATCAATAACAAAGTTTGTACCACTGTCATTTTCAGCACCGCATATTTTGTATATCCAAGCTATATATAATCCGCCTAAAGGAAGAATAAGTATAATTCCAGGAAATAGTTCTCTAATTTCAGTAGCAAAATCCACAGCATAATGAAAAGCCGCGCCTACAAATCCAACAACAGCGCCTACAATAACCGCTATCAAAACCCACTTGCAAAACGCTTTTATATCCCCCAACAAATTAGACACCTCCAGTTTTATTAAAAATATATTAAAAACTCCCCTTTGTAATTTTAACATACAAAATATATCACTTCAACATTTTTAAAAACGCTTAATAAAAAAACAGCCACATTTTTATATGACTGTTTTTTTGTTTTTATACGTTAACATCACCAACAAACTATTTAAAAACTGTTTAAACTAAAATATATATATCACACTCTAAAACTATTTACAGCTTCGACCATATACTCCATATCCTCTTTTGTATACCTTTGGTCAACAGGGAAAGAAATAATTTCTTTACCCATTTTAGCTGTATTTCCTATTTTATTTATAGGGTCATATAAATATGTACGCCACAAAACAGATGGATAAATATTAAATTTGTCAACAAGATAATTCCACATTTCATCTCTATGTGTGCAATACATAGGCATATTAAACGGACATGCGTTTATTTCTCTTTTTGGTATAGCCTGCCTTAAATATGGCGAGTCTATGAGTGTGCGTAAATATCTTTCGTTCTCCTGTCTTTTTTTAATCATAGCTAAAACATTATTGCACATAAAAATAAATTTTGTAAAATCGCTCATAATAAAAATTTCGCCATTATCAGCATATTCATCAAGCTCTTTTTCAACTTTAGCAAAAAGTTCGGCAATATTATTTACAGGATAATCAATAATATCGTTAATAACCATAGATTTAAGCATTTGAGGATAAAGTTTATCGCATTGTTTGCTGCCCTTTTTTAAACCTCTCAAATCTATATTTGAAAGTGAGTTGTAGGAATATATAACACCGCCATCAGGCACAGGAAACCATTTTCTTATAGACGCCAAAGCATAATCCCCTACTTTTAAGTCTCCAGAAAATATACTTTGAGTATTGTCCTCAATAACAATCAAATTGTATTCTTTTTTAATATCATTAATTTTTTGAGCATCTTCGTCACTAAGCATATTGCCAAAATAATTTGTTATGTATATAGCATATGTATCTTTTGTTATTTTATTTTTAATGTCATCAAAATCGATTGTAAAGTCATCATTAACAACATAAAATTTAGGTTTTACACCATTAACAAACCCATATACAACTGAAAAACATGAAAACGCTGGAACAAGTATTTCTTTTCCCGCTATAAGTTGACATATAACTTTTATACAACTTCTTCCACTGTCTAAATACACACAGTTATATCCCTTTAAATAATCAAAAACAGTGTAGTCCTTTAAACTTAAGTTTTTTACATTAATGTTAAAATCATATCCTATGGTACGCATAAGCCGCCTCCTGATTACATTAAATTTTATCTTTTGTAAAAATACTTCGCCTAAGCATAGACGAAGTATTTAATTATTAAACCAAATTGTGTTTTATTTAAATACGCTTATATTATTATCAACATTATACATATGCTCAATAAGCTCAACAAGTTTAGTTGAATAACCCCACTCATTGTCATACCAAGCTATAAGTTTTACAAAATTATCGTCAAGCATAATACCAGCTTTTTCGTCAAATATACATGTGTTTGTTTCTCCTCTCATATCCGAAGATACAACATCGTCATCAGTATAAGATATAATGCCTTTCATATATGTTTCTGACGCTTCTTTAATAGCTCTGCATATACCCTCATAAGTAGTGTTTACCGAAAGTCTTGCTGTAAGGTCAACAACAGATACATCATTAGCTGGAACTCTGAACGACATTCCTGTTATTTTGCCTTTAAGCTCTGGTATAACCTCAGCACAGGCTTTAGCCGCACCTGTTGTTGAAGGTATTATGTTGTTAAATACACTTCTTCCCGTTCTTCTATCGCGCCCTGCTCTTGCATCTACAGCTTTTTGTTTAGCCGTAGCCGAGTGTATAGTTGACATAAGCGCCTGCTCTATTCCAAATTTATCTTGTATTACTTTTGTAAGAGGAGCAAGACAATTTGTTGTACATGACGCATTTGAAACAACGTCATATTCTGGTTTGTACTCTTGACTATTTACACCCATTACAAAAGTAGGTGTAACTTTGTCTTTTGAAGGCGCCGATATAATAACTTTTTTAGCGCCGCCTTTTATATGTACCATAGCTTTTTCAGTTGTGTTATAAACTCCTGTTGACTCAATTATGTATTCTGCGCCACATTTTGTCCAGTCTATATTGGCGGCATCATTTTCGGAATAAACCATTATTTTTTTTCCGTTTACAACAATTCCATCATCAATAGCCCTAACATCTCCGTTATATCTTCCAAATACTGAGTCATACTTAATCATATAAACCATATCTTCAGTGTTAGCGTTTCTAAGATTAATACCACAAAGCTCAAATGTATCATTTCTTTCCATGAGTATCCTAAAAACTACTCTTCCTATCCTTCCAAAACCATTGATACCAATTTTAATAGACATATAAAACTTCCTTCCCAGTAATATTTTTACTATATTAAAACTTATGCTTTTAATATACAAAATAACGTTATTTATGTCAATATAAACCAAAGATTTTTTTAGTAAAAACAACTATAGTATATTTTTAACTATGTTTACAACTCAATCGTTATAATTAATTTTTTCTTTTAATAGGCGTTATATTTCCATTATCGTCAACAAACTCTATATTTTCTATTTGACTTCTCAATTTTTTTCTAAAGTCACTTATATACTCTCTTCTTAAAATTTCCCTCTCGGCTTTTTCCTCATCCGTAAGCCCTTCCGCTTTAGCCTTATGCGCTAACTCGTTTATTCTTTTAAGCCTTTTTGTTTCTTCCAAAATAAAATACCCCCAATATTTAATAATAAAAATTTAGCTATTTACTTAACACATTTTTTGTTTTAAAATAAAATTAATATAAATAAAAAGGAAGGTGATATATATGCTTGATATACTGTCTGTAATTATATACATCATACTAATTTTTTCAGTAATTGTTACTTACACTAATAAATATAAAAAACACGAAAATATAAAACAAAGTTATAATTACCTAAAACATTTAAAACCTTTTAGTCAAAAAAATAACTCCTCCCAAATATATCAAAATAAAATACAAAAGAAACCTTTTTTTGACAGCTTGTTTAATAAAGAAATTGATTGTGAGCTTGACGAACGTATATTTGGTCCTAAAAATCAGAAAAAAGACCTCTTTTAAATTTATTAACACTTATCAAAGAGCAAACGCCAAAGCGTCTGCTCTTTATTTGTTATAATTTAATACACGTTACTTACCTGATAAGACATTTTATCATTTCCAAACCTTAATTTAAGTATCCTAAAATCTTTATTAATATTTCCATT
>CATJUP010000079.1 GCA_949743655.1 uncultured Eubacteriales bacterium | reverse complement strand
TAATATTGGTGCTTTTTACAATATTTAGCTCAGGAATATCTTTTATATACACAAGCCATTACATGAATGAGGAAGAGAGGCAGCTTATACTTCAAGGAGAAAGGTTTAAAGAGTCTTTGAGCAATTTATATTATAATGGCGACATAGATGTGTCAAACCTTAATTTTGAGTTTAAAATAATGAGAAAATATATGGACACAAGCGTTGTTTTTATGAATAGGCATGGACAAATAAGTTTTGCCTCTGATGATATAAACCAAAGTTATATTGGAAAAACAATAACGGATGAGGCGGTAAGCATTGTAATGAGTGGCAAAATAGCCGCTATAAGAGGAAAAGTTGATGGTATTTCAAACGACACAGTGCTTACAATAGGTTATCCTATAGTTATAGACGGAATATTGTTTGGCGGCGTTTTTATGTGTAAACCAATGGATATGTTGCAATCATCAATGATGTATGGTGTGTTTTTGATATTGGGGTATATGGTGCCTATAATAATAATAGGGTTTGGGCTTATATACTATTACACTAAAAAGATAACAAAACCGCTTATAGACATGAACACAGCCGCTAAAGTAATAGCTGACGGAAGGTTTAGCGAGCGCATAGAAGTTGACAGCGATGATGAGGTTGGGCAGTTAGCTAACTCTTTTAATTTGATGGCGGAAAGTCTTGAGGAAACTGAAAAACGAAGAAGAGCTTTTATAGCCAATATATCCCACGATTTAAGAAGTCCACTTACAAGTATACAAGGGTTTGTAGAGGCTATATTTGACGGTACAATACCGCCTGAAAAACAAAACCATTATCTTAAAATAGTTATTGAAGAAACACGCAGACTCTCAAAGTTAGCCAATGATTTGGTTGATTTAAGCGGTGCGCAGGCTGGTACAATGGCGCTTGAAAAATGTGATTTTGACATAAATGAGCTTATACGAGAAACTATAGAGAGCATGGAACCACGTTTTAGAGAGAAAAATATAACAGTCAATGCTGTGTTTTTTGATGAAGTAACACTTGTAAACGCTGACCCTAACAAAATAAAAAGAGTAATACAAAATCTTTTGGATAACGCTGTTAAATTCTCTTACGAAAATGGTGAGATAATTACAGAGGTACGAGAAGAAAATAAAAAAGTAAAAGTATATGTAAGAGACAATGGAGTGGGAATAGAATGTGATGATATAAAATATATTTTTGAGAGGTTTTTTAAGGCGGATGCCTCAAGGGGATTTGATAAAACAGGCGTTGGATTAGGTTTATCTATAGTAAAAGAATTTATAACAGCCCATGAAGAGAGGGTTGACGTTAATAGCAATCCTAAAGGCGGCACGGAGTTTGTTTTCTCTTTGCAGCCTACTAAATTTATGCAAAAAAAGAACAAAACAAACAATTAATTTGAGCGATAAAAAAATATGCTAAAAAATTGAAAAAAATGCTTGCATTAATTTTGTATATGTTGTATAATCGTTTTTGTTGTGACATAGAGCATTGAAACGGAGGTTGCCGTTGTATAACGGGGTTATTCCGCGGAGCGATGTCCAGTTCATGAAACCGGGCGACAAGTCACTGTACTAAATATTGGGAATAAAGGGATTTATAATATTAATGGAGTCTCTGTGCGCAAAAAATGCGCATCCAAATAGTGTGCAGTCACCACTTGTCGTGCTGAAAGTAAAAGTACGAAAAGGAGGGGACTTTTTTTATGGCTAACCAAAAAATAAGAATTAGTCTTAAAGCGTATGACCACAAGTTAATAGACCAATCAGCGGTACAAATTATTGAGACTGCTAAAAAAACAGGTGCTCAAATCAGCGGACCTATTCCACTTCCTACTAAAAAGGAAGTAGTTACAATACTTAGAGCCGTTCATAAATACAAAGATTCGAGAGAGCAGTTTGAAATAAGAACGCATAAAAGACTTATTGATATTCTTATGCCTACACCAAAAACGGTTGATGCTTTAACAAGGCTTGATTTACCGGCTGGTGTGGATATAACTTTAAAAATAATGTAATTATCCAAGAACGGTTTTATATAAGGTAACACTTATATTAAACTAGTATGATTATCCCAAAAGGGGGTAATCCTCTGTAGAAAACAGGAGGGTCGAAAAATGAAAAAGGCTATTATGGCTAAGAAAATCGGAATGACTCAGGTTTTCAGTGAAACAGGCAATCTTATTCCTGTTACTGTTCTTGAAGCTGGACCATGTTCGGTAGTTCAGAAAAAGACAGTTGAAAATGATGGTTATTCGGCAATACAAGTTGGTTTTATAAACGCTAAAGAAAACAAAGTTAATAAACCAGAAAAAGGACATTTTGATAAAGCGGGAGTTGCCGCTAAAAAGTTTTTAAAAGAGTTTAAATTTGAAGACGCTGAAAATTACGAAATCGGTTCCGAAATAAAAGCCGACATATTTGCGGCAGGAGATAAAGTTGACGTTAGTGGCGTATCAAAAGGAAAAGGTTATCAGGGAGCTATTAAAAGACACAATCAACACAGAGGTCCTGTTACTCACGGTTCTAAATCACACAGGGTTGTAGGTTCTATGAGTGCGGCTACAACACCAGGTAAAGTTAAAAAGAACAAAAAAATGGCTGGACATATGGGTGCTGAAAATGTGACAATACAAAATCTTGAAGTTGTACGCACTGACGCCCAAAAGAACATTATGCTTATAAAAGGCGCTGTTCCTGGACCAAGAGGCGCTGTGCTTATAATTAAAGAGAGCGTAAAAGCCTGATTATACTTTGCGAAAGGAGGAATAAGGAATGGCAAACGTTAAAATGTATAATATGAGCGGAGCTGAGGTTGGCACTATCGACCTTAACGACGATATATTTGGTATAGATGTAAGTGAACACGCTATGCATATGGCTGTTGTACAGTATCTTGCTAATAAAAGACAAGGTACACAAAGCGCTAAAACGCGTGCGGAGGTACGCGGCGGCGGAAGAAAACCATGGAGACAAAAAGGAACAGGTCGCGCAAGACAAGGTTCTATACGTTCACCACAGTGGACTGGTGGTGGAGTTGTATTTGCACCAAAGCCAAGAGACTACTCTTTTAAACTTAATAAAAAATTTAAAAGACTTGCTCTTAAATCTGCTCTTACAACAAAAGTAACAGAAGAGAAAATAGTTGTTTTAGATGAGCTTAATTTAGCTGAAATAAAAACTAAAGAAATGTCTAAAATTCTTGCTAATATAAATGTAGAGAAAGCTCTTGTTGTTATGGACGGAACAGACAACAAAAACGTTATACTTTCGGCAAGAAATATTCCAAACGTTAAAACAGCGGGTGTAAACACTATAAATGTTTATGATATTCTTAAATACAATACGCTTGTATTAACCAAAAGTGCTGTAGCAAAAATTGAGGAGGTGTACGCATAATGGCAGATTTAAAATACTACGATGTTATACTTAAACCTGTTATTACAGAAAAGAGTATGGCTGGTATTGAAAGCAAAAAATACACTTTCTTAGTTCACCCAGAGGCTAACAAAATACAAATAAGAGAAGCTGTTGAAAAAATGTTTGATGGCGCTAAAGTGGCTAAAGTTCACACAATGAACTATTCGGGTAAAACAAAAAGAAGAGGCATGATTTACGGAAAAACTGCGAAAAGGAAAAAAGCTATTGTTCAGCTTACAGACGAAAGCAAAGATATAGAAATTTTCCAAGGCATGTAATTTAATACAAATGACTGCATTTATTGAAAGGAGTGGAGAAGATGGGTATTAAAAGGTATAAGCCTTATACACCTTCAAGAAGACACATGACAGTGTCCACATTTGAGGAAATTACTAAATCAACTCCTGAAAAATCTTTAGTTGTTCATATTAAGAAAAATTCAGGAAGAAATAATCAAGGTAAAATTACTGTTCGTCATAAAGGCGGCGGAAGTAAAATAAAATATAGACTTGTAGATTTTAAAAGAAATAAAGACAATATACCAGCTACTGTAAAAGCTATTGAGTACGACCCTAACAGAACGGCTAATATAGCGCTTATTGTTTATGCTGACGGAGTAAAAAGCTATATTTTAGCTCCTGTTGGTCTTAATGTTGGCGACAGCATTATGAACGGTGAAAACGCTGAGGTTCGTGTAGGAAATACACTTCCAATGAGAAATATACCTATAGGAGCTAACATTCACAATATTGAAATGATGCCAGGAAGAGGCGGTCAGCTTGTTCGTTCTGCTGGAAACGTAGCTCAGCTTATGGCTAAAGAGGGAAGATTTGCTACTGTTAAACTTCCTTCAGGAGAAATGAGACTTCTTCCTATAGATTGTAGAGCTACTGTTGGTCAGGTAGGAAATATAGATAAAGAGCTTATTAAAGTTGGTAAAGCCGGAAGAAAACGTCATATGGGTATAAGACCTACAGTAAGAGGTTCTGTTATGAACCCTAACGACCACCCTCACGGCGGCGGCGAGGGAAGAGCGCCAATAGGACGTCCTTCACCTATGACACCTTGGGGTAAACCAGCTATGGGATACAAGACAAGAAAGAAACACAAGGCTTCAAGCAAATATATTATTCGTCCAAGAGACTGATAAAAATAGGTATATCTATTGAAAAGGAGGATTAAAATATGGGCAGATCACTCAAAAAAGGACCTTTCGCAGATGAACACCTGTTAAAGAAGATTGACGCTCTTAACGCGGCTGGTGAGAAAACTGTTATTAAAACATGGTCACGCCGCTCTACTATATTCCCAGATATGATTGGTCATACTATAGCCGTTCATGACGGAAGAAAACACGTGCCTGTTTATGTTACAGAAGATATGGTTGGTCATAAACTTGGCGAGTTTGCGCTTACAAGAACATACAGAGGTCACGGAAAAGACGCTGAGAAGAAATCTAAAGTTAGATAAAATTAGTTTTGGAAGGAGGTTTGGGACATGGCAAAAGGACACAGAAGTCAAATTAAAAAACAAAGAAATATTGAAAATAGAGATAAAAGACCACAGGCAACCGCCAAATATGTAGGTATCCCCGCTTCTAAAGCTAAAATTGTTTTAGACCAGATTGTGGGCAAAGACGCAAAAACAGCGGCTGCTTTGCTTAAATATAACACAAGATTGGCAGCCGAAATAATTGGTAAAGTTTTAAAATCAGCTATGGCTAATGCTGAAAACAATTTGGGTATGGATGTTAATAAATTATATGTCGAAGAAGTAATAGCAGGACAAGGTCCTACTTTAAAACGTGTTCGCCCAAGAGCACAAGGAAGGGCATATAAAATATTAAAAAGAACGTGCCATATATCCATAATTCTCAATGAGAGATAAGGAGGTAAACAATGGGACAAAAAGTAAATCCGCATGGATTAAGGGTTGGTATTATAAAAGACTGGGATACTAAATGGTATTCTGAAAAAAATTATGCTGATAATTTAGTAGAAGATTATAATATAAGAAAATTTGTTAAAAAGAAACTTTATAACTCAGGTGTTTCTAAAATATTAATTGAAAGAACAACTGATAGAGTTAAAATTTCTGTTTATACAGCTAAACCTGGTATTGTTATAGGTAAAAATGGTGCTGCTATAGAAGAACTTAAAAATGAAATTCAAAAAATGACAAACTTTAAAGTTAATGTAAACATAGAGGAAATTAAAAGACCAGAGCTTGACAGCCAACTTGTGGCAGAAAATATAGCTCAGCAGCTTGAAACTCGTGTTACATTCCGCCGTGCTATGAAACAGGCTAT
>CATJUP010000078.1 GCA_949743655.1 uncultured Eubacteriales bacterium | reverse complement strand
TTGTTTTGATTAATAAAAAAATAGTAATTAACTATATTATAACTTGATGTAAAAGAGGGGTAATTCATATTATTTTATATATAAGAATTTTTAAATTAATAAAACAACCATTCTTAAAGAATGGCTGAAATATTTTTGTGTTTTTTATTATTTTGGATTTAATAATCAACAAAAAATATGTATTATTTTTATATATTTAAAAGTTCTTTAGCAGTTTTAATAAAATTAATGCCGCTTGAGTTTTTTACTTTTTGTTGCCAATAGTCTGGTATTGAATGAGTACCAGAATATGCCCCGCATATGTTTCCGCATATAGAGCCGTTTGTATCAGCGTCATCACCAGTGTTTACAGCGGCAAGTATTCCGTTTTTTGCGTTTCCGTTAACAGCATAAAATATAGCTAAAGCCGTAGGTACAGACTCGTAAGCAAACATACTCGCGCCAAAAATACCGGATATTTCGTCAAGTATATAATTTATGTCACATTCTCCACAGTTATCAACAATACTTTCTATAATTTTAATCCTTTTTGATACGCTTGGAGCTGTAATATCAGCTCCTTTTGTTTCTCCATATTTAGCGGCATCATAAGCTATGCGTATAACTTCAACCGGGGAATAATCTCCCTTTATACCAGCGGCAACAGCGGCAGCAACAGCACAGGCGGCGGCAACAGCCGGTTTGCTTCCGTGGCTTGGCAAAGATGACTCAGCGGCGGCTTGTATACATTTGTCAATATCATTATAATATTTTATTCCTATAGGCGCCACACGCATTGCGGAACCGTTTGTGTTTCCCGTTTTTGCTGTTTCAATAGGGTCTTGCTCGTTTATTATAGCTGTTAAATATTTTCTTGTTGATGGACCTATAACTGTGCTTTCAAGCATTTTATATTTTATAGCCCATTCTTTCATAGCGGAATTAAACGCTTTTTGGCAAAATCCATTGTTTTTTATAATTACATCGCTTAATATAATACTTTCCATTGTATCATCAGTTATATCGCCGGCATTAAGTGAGGAGTGATATTTTTGTACAGCACTGTCTGGAATTAAAAAATCCTCGATATATCCATAATTAGTTTTAATTTGTTCTCTTGTTAAAAATGATGCTGGCATACCCATAGCATCGCCTATAGCACCACATACAAGAGTAGCATACGCTCTGTCAATAATATCCATTTATAAATCCTCCTCATTTATTTTCCAAAAGCCATGAGGAGCGTTGAGCTGAACAGTTTTAGCGGCACATAAAGCGCCCATTCTCACAGCTTTTTTAATATCAATATTAGAACCTAAACAATAGCACAAAGCGCCTGTAAAACTGTCTCCAGCGCCTGTTGTATCTATAGTATTAACATTTACACTGCTGTAATTAAATTCGCCGTCAGGTGTTATGCAGGTGCCACCACGCAGACCTTTTTTAATTATTAATGTCTTTGTTTTAAAATTTTCCCTAAAGTCAGGTTCTATTTTTTCTATAACAGCCAATTCTGTTTCGTTGGGAGTTATTATTGATGATATACGAAACATTCGTTTTAATATTGAGTTATCTATTTCACCAACAAGAGGACCAGGGTCAAAAACAAATTTAGTGCCCGAAACCCTCATTATTTCCATACAGTCCATTATTGAGGAAGCGTTTTTATTAATAAGGTAATATCCTGTAACAGCAGCGGCAGAAACATTAATTGTGTTCAAATTTTCCAACAAATTTCCGTCAAAAATTCCCTCAATACCTTTTTTTGTCATAAAAGTTCTCTCGCCATTATTTTCTTTAAAAACAAGGCAGTATCCACTTTCGCCGTCTGTTTTCTTTACAAATTTATCAGAAAATCCGTTATGTTTTATATACTCAAGTATTTGTTCACCTATTTTGTCGTTGCCTATATAAGACACAACATGAGCTTTTCCACCTAAATTGTTTATACAAGCGGCTATATTTATAGCACAGCCGCCAACATAAACAGCCTCTCCGTTTATAAATGTATCCTGTCCCCTGTATGGATAGTTGTCAATATAAAAATACCTGTCGGCTACAAGACCGCCAAAAACTATAAAATCCATTTTTAATCACCACCTAAAATTTTAACACTTTCCGAACAATCCCAATCTATAAAAACATTATCTCCTTTTTTTGCTCTTTCACCACTAATAGTGTTTTGTATTTCGCATATAATTGTTTGACTTCCACAGTTTACAGAGCATAATGATATGTTTCCAGAATATGTAACGTGTTCTATTTTGCCTTTTATTCCGCCTTCAGACACAAAGCGTATTTTTTCTGGACGAACAATATAAAGTATGTTTTCATCAATTTTAGCATTAAGAGCAGGAATAGTTATATTGCCGGTTTTTGTATTAATGGTTACCAAATTGTTTTCAGACGATATTACTTTACCTTCAAAAAAATTGGCTTTTCCTAAAAAACCGGCTGTAAAGCGTGTAGCTGGTCTTTCGTATATATCAAAAGGTGTTCCACACTGCTCTATTTTTCCGTTATTCATAACAACTATAATATCGGATAGAGTCATGGCCTCCTCTTGGTCGTGAGTAACAAAAAATGTTGTTACACCAGTGTTTTCAAGTATTTTTCTAAGTTCTACCTGCATTTCTACACGTAGTTTTTTATCAAGAGCACTTAAACACTCGTCCAAAAGCAAAACATCAGGGTTTATTACAAGGGCTCTTGCCAAAGCTACTCTTTGCTGTTGTCCGCCAGATAACTGTTTGGGTTTTCTTTTGGCGTATTCTTCCATGTGAACAAGACTGAGAGCCTCGTTTACCCATATTTTTATTTGTTCTGGCGCTACTTTTCTTTGCTCAAGACCATAAGACACATTTTGTTCCACAGTCATATGTGGAAAAAGGGCATAACTTTGAAAAACCATGCCTATATTTCTTTTGTTTATTGGAAGAGTGCCAACTGTTCTGCCATCAAAAAATATTTCACCGCTGTCGGGTTTTTCAAAACCAGCAATCATTCTTAAAGTTGTTGTTTTTCCACAACCAGAAGGACCTAATATTGATACAAGTTTTCCGTTTTCGGCTTTTAGGTTTATATTGTCAACAACTGTGTTGGTGCCATATTTTTTAGTTAAATTTTTTAATATAACCTCACTCATTTTGAATTACCTCCAAAAATTGTTTTAAAGCTAAAACCCATTATTAAACCAACCACAGCCAAACATATAAGCGAAACGCATATAATTATTGTTGAAACGGCGTTTATTTCGGGAGTAAAGCCAAACTTTATAGATGATTGTATTTCTATTGGCAGTGTGGAAACTCCTGCCGGCATAAGAAAATAGCTTATAGCAAAATTGTCAAAACTTATCATAAATGATAAAAAACCACCAGCTATCATAGCGGGAGATATAGCCGGAAAAGTTATTCTTTTAAATGTAGTAAAAGCGTTAGCGCCAAGAGAGGCACTCATTTCCTCAAGAGATTTGTCCATTGAGTTTACACGGGCTTTTAAAACAAGCAATGAATATGGAAGCGATATTACTACATGACCAGCTGTAACAAAAAACATTGATTTGCTGAGAGCAAAAAAGCGTATTAAAAGCAAAAGTGATAAACCCATTATAAGCCATGGTATACTCATGGGCATCATTGATACACTGTTAAAAATGAGCTTTAATTTGTTTGATGTATATCTTTCGCCCAGTATAAACAATGTAGCTAATATAACACATATAATGCCTGTAACAAATGCAAGTACCACAGAATTTAACGCCGCTTTTTGAAGTGTTGTGTTTGAAATTAAAGCCCTATACCACTCGAGTGAGAACTCAAAAGGCATTGAGTTGTATCTTGATTTATTAAAGCCCATTAACATAAGCACAGCTATTGGCACATAAAGATAAAGCATAATTAAAATAACATATATTTTTGCTACTATATTTTTTTTCATATGTCATACCTCTTTCCCAATTTTGATATAGCCGCCATGCTTATAAGCACCATAGCCAAAAGTATAAAAGCTATAGCCGCGCCAAAATTCCAGCCATAAATCTCAAAAAACTGATCTTCTATAACTGTTCCTATAACTGTTCCATTTACTCCGCCAAGTATTCTTGGCTCAACAAAACTTCCAAGGCAAGGCACAAAAACGAGCATTATACCAGATATAACGCCAGGCATTGATATTGGAAATATTACTTTTGTAAATGTTGTAAAAGCTGATGCGCCGAGGGAGGCACTTACTTCTATAAGTGAGTTATCCATTCTCTCAAGAGCCATATATATTGTAATTACCATGTATGGAAAAAAAGCGTGAACAAGACCTATTATAACGGCAGTTTTAGTATACAATATTCCTATTGGACCATTTAAAATACCTGTTGAGTTTAAAATGCTCTCTAAAATACCGCCGTCCTGAAGAAATATAAGCCAGCTATAAACGCGCACAAGCTGATTAGTGAAAAATGGTATTATTATAAGCACCATAACTATATTTTTTAGACCTTTAAGTTTTTTAGCCATTATGTACGCCAAAGGATATGATATAATAAGGCTTATTATTGTTACAATTAAGCTGTTAAATATAGTACGACCTGTTAGTTTAAGATATGTTGTTTTTGAGAAAAACTTTAAATAATTTGATATAGTAAACCCAACTGTGCCGTCATCGTTTTGAAAACTGTTAAAAAGCATAATCAAAAGCGGAAAAACAGCAAAAACAAAAAGCGTTATAATAGCCGGAAATGTTATAGCTTGTCTTTTATCTGTATTCAATAATATACACCCCCAATAAAATAAAAAACACTTATAAGACATTTTACAACATTTTGTCTGTAATGGCTACAAAAAGTAAAATAATTTATTTTACTTTTATGTTTTTTAATATATAATATGTAGTATTATTAAGGAGGAATACTGTTTGATAAATTATTTTGATTTTCAAGAAGAACTCGTAAAAATAAGAAGACATTTTCATAAATATCCTGAAATAGCATTTAATGAGTTTGAGACAACAAAATTTATAAAAAGCTACATGAAAAAAGAGGGATATATTTTAAGCGATATACTACCTACTGGCTGTATAGCAGTTTTAAATTTAAACAAAAGCTATCCAACAGTGGCTGTAAGAGCAGAAATGGATGCTGTGCCAATATATGAGAAAACAGGGCTTGAGTTTTCTTCCAAAAACAAATGCGCTATGCACGCCTGTGGACATGACGCCAATATGGCAGTAGCACTTGTTTTGGCTAAAATTTTGGTTTTAACAAAAGAGAATTTAAACTGCAATATAAAATTTATATTTGAGCCGGCTGAAGAAATAGGAGAGGGCGCTGAGGTTGTTATAAACAGCGGAGGACTTACAAATGTTGACTCATTTATAATGTTTCACTTTTCAAATAAACAATCATATGGTGTAGAAGTAAACAAAGATATAGCTACGGCGGCTATAGGAAGGCTTAATATAAAATTTTATGGTGTTTCAACTCATTGGGCAGCTTTAAAAAAGGGGACTGACGCTTTAATGGCTGCGTGTAAAATGGTAGTTGAAACAGAAAAAATAAACACAGATTATAAGTCCGTATATCCATTTTGTGTTGGAATAGGAAAAATGCAAAGCGGAACATCAGTTAATGTTGTAGCTGATTACGCTGAGATAAATGGAAATATACGCACATGCTCTATGGAGGACTATGAGAATATATCGAAAATTATTTTTGACACGGTTAAAAAAATAGAAAATACTACGGGAGTAAAAACAGCTATCGAAATATCACAAAAACCTATTACGCCTATAATAAACGACAAAAATATGGTTAAAAAAGCCTGTAAAGTAGGCAAATATGTTTTTGGCGATAATTTCTTTTTAACAGATAAACTTTATCTCGCTGGTGACAATGCCTGTTTGTATTTTGAGAAAGTACCTGGCATATTTATGGTTTTTCGCGCTAAGTATATAAACGATTTTCCTTTGCATAACCCTAAATTTGAGCTTAACGAGGAGTATTTTTATAAATCTGTTGAAATGCTGCATAAATACATTGTTAGTTTGTATTAGGAGTGATTGAGTATGGACAGAAATAAATTAAACACAATTTTTAAACAAAAAAAATATACAATAATCGCTGTAGTGTTATACATTTTGACGTGTGCTATTCTTTTTTATGCCCAATTTAAACTTTACAAAGGCATTGTTAATTTTATGGCTGTTTATTGTGTAATATTTCCTCCTATTGTTTTGATAGGCACTATTTTTAAAGAAAACGAGGTTAGAAAAGAGAATAAACTTTTAAGTAATATTGTGGTTGTTGTTTGCCTTTTTTTAGCTATTTTTGTTTTAAAGAATGATAAGTATTATTTTGCGGCGTATTATGTTTTATTTTTATGTATAATTTTTGGCGTAAGTGAGTTTTTAATAAAAAACAAAAATGATTTTAGTTATATTTATACAGCTAAAAGTGTTTGTTGGATATTTGGATGTGCGATATTTACGTTTTTGTTTTTTGTAACCGCTGTGTGTCCGGTTAATGTAGTTACAGCAAAAAACAAACTGATTAAACATGGATATTCCGAAATTAATTTTTTGTACTCTGTAAGTGATGATATTGTAATTAATATAACATCTGAAAAACTTGGAAATGACATACAAAAACCTGGTTTTTATGTTTTTAAGGCTAAAAATAATGACAAATATTATGGAATTATTTTTGAGGTGTCTAATAGCGAGTATTCTGTTGTTGAGAGTGACAAAAACGATGATTTGAAATTTTGGCGTTCATATTGATATATTGTAAATTTATTTTTGAATTTTATATATGCTAACAATAAGACTAAATTATTTTGTAAAAATTGGCAATAAATTTTAAATTAATTGTTGACATTATAAATTTATTGTGGTATAGTATCTTTTGTTGAGTGATTAAAGACTTGCGCCATTCATTTTGGCCCGTTGGTCAAGCGGCTAAGACGCGGCCCTCTCACGGCTGAAACAAGAGTTCGATTCTCTTACGGGTCATTTTAATTTAATATTTTTGGGAGTTTAGCTCAGCTGGGAGAGCGCCTGCCTTACAAGCAGGATGTCACAGGTTCGAGCCCTGTAATTCCCATAAGTCCCCTTAGTGAAGGGGACTTTTTTATGTAAAAATGCTATTTATAAAAATAATTATAAAAAATAGTTAGTAGGTATAAAAAATGTTTATTAGAAAAATATCAGTCATGTGATTGTAAAGAATTGGCGGAGTTATTTTATAACACAGTTCATACAGTTAATGTAAAAGATTATATAAAAGAGCAATTAAATGCGTGGGCAACGTCAACAGCTTTAGATAATTGTAATGCACAGTTGTGAAATAATTAAATAAAATTAAAAAAATTAGTAAAGCCCCAAATATAGTTTGGGGCAAAATTTTAAATTTTTTGAATAGCTTTTTTGAAAAAAAGATAGTAGGAGAACGCCAATTGTTTTAATATATTTTAACAAGTAGCGCCTATTATATCATATTTCCTATCAAGTATATCGTTTGATATAAGCTGTGACTCAACGTTTTCAAAACCAAGTCTTTTTATTGTGTCAGAAAAACGCTCTCCAGCTTTGCCTTGTTCTTTAAAAAGCAGTATAGCTTTTTCAACAACAGATAAAACCTCATATTCTGATGTAAATATTTTTTTAAGAGCTTGACCATGGGCTGTTTTTTTGCCCCATCTTCCGCCAATGTAAACTTTGTATCCATAATTTCCGCCATTTATGGCTTTAAATGGACATTTGCCTATACATCTTCCGCAGTGGTTGCAGTCCTCATCTCTAATAACAAGTTTACCATTATCCATTTTAGCTGTGCTTATAGGACAGTTTTTAACAATTTGACATGTTTTGCAGCCACGGCATATATCACTGCTGTAATTTGGTATTCTTTGACCAACTATGCCCAAATCATTAAGGTCTGGCTTTACACAGTTGTTAGGACAGCCGCCAACAGCTATTTTAAATTTATGTGGAAGTTTTACGTCTTTGTAACCTTCAAAAAACATTTCATGCACTTTTTCCGAAAGTTTGTATGTGTCTATAAGACCGTATTGGCATGTTGTGCCCTTACAGGATACAATAGGGCGTACTTTAGGACCTGTGCCGCCCGTTTCAAGACCTCTTTCGGACAAATATTTTATAATAGCATCGACATTATTGTAAGGAACGCCTTGAATTTCAACTGTAAGCCTTCCAGTCATGACTATTTCGCCATTACCATATAATTTAGCCGCCTCGGCTATAGATTGGCTCTCTTCTGATGTTATTTTTCCGTTTCTTGTAATAACACGACAGTTAAAATTGTTTGTGCCTTTGTTTATAAGAAAACCAAGCGCTTTTACTCTTGCTATTTCTTCAGGAGAAAGAGTTGTTTTTCCGTATTTACATTTTACATCGTTAAAGAAATTTGCGCCCTCAAGAACTTTTGTGTTTGTGTAACCCATATATCTTAATCTGTTTTGCATAATATAAGCCAAACGACCTCTACGGCACACTAATAATATATTTTCGTCTTTATTAAAGCCTTTTAACTCGTTTGTAACTTCGGCAAGAGTTATGTTTTCTCCTACACCAACTTCTCCCTCGTTTGTAGTGTCTATAATTTTATAGTTATCGGCAGCACCGTCCATATACTCAATAGGTGTCATTGATACTAAATCACCGTTGATTTTGTTTAAAAGTATGTTAGCCGCTGTAACAATAGGATTAATAGCTGTGGCAAAAGGAGGGGCATAACATAAGTCTAAGTCCTCCAAATCTTCAACTTTTGCGTTCATTGATATTGCCATTGCGGCAACGTCAGTCCATTTGTCAACGTTTCCCATGCCTACACATTGTATGCCTAATAATTTGTGTGTGTTTTTGTCAGCTATAAGTTTTAGTGTGTTTAATGAAGAGTTAGGATAATAATGCGCTTTATCGTCTGTTACAGTAACACAGGTTATAACATCATATCCCAAAGAGGAAGCCTCTTTTTCGCCTAGTCCTGTTCTGGCTGCATTAAAATCGCCAAGTTTAACAACAGCAGTTCCCAATACACCTTTATATTTTTTGTCTTTGCCGCATATAACATTGGCTAATATTCGTCCTTCCATGTTGGCTGCCGAACCCATAGGCGACCACGTATAATTTTGAGTCATTCTATTTTTAATTGTTACACAGTCTCCAGCCGCGTATACGTCTTTTATGTTTGTTTTAAGCTGGTCATCAACTTTTATAAGACCACGCCCGTCCATTTCTATACCAGTGTCTTTAATAAAAGCTGTGTTAGGACGTATGCCAACTGAAAAAACAACAACATCGGTATTAATAATTCCTTTGTCGGTTTTTATACCTTCAACTTTGTCTTTTCCTATAACAGACTCAATTTTGGCTGATGTTATAATATTTATTCCTTTTTTTACAAGTTGTCTGCGGCAATAGTCGGCTATGTCTCTGTCAAAGTTTGTTAATATCTGGTCTGCCATATCTATTACTGTTACGCTAATACCGCGCGAGTTTAAATTTTCAGCCATTTCAAGACCTATAAAGCCGCCGCCAGCTACAACAGCTCTTTTAGCCCCTGTAGTTTCAATATAATCTCTTAAACCTATAGCATCTTCAGGTGTACGCATTGTATACACGCCATGAATATTGTTATTATCTATATTAGGAAGTACAGGCGATGCGCCAACGGATATTACACAGGCATCGTAGTCAAATTCCTCGGTTTCACCTGTTGTTATGTTTTTGGCATAAGCCTTTTTATTTTCGGTGTCAAGTTTATATACCTCTCTATTTGTAAAAACCTCAGCATTTGTAAGGTTTGAGAATTTTTCGGGTGAATTAACAATAAGCCCATTTCTGTCTTTTATAAGCCCTCCAACATAATAAGGAAGCCCACATCCGGCATAAGAAATATCATTTCCTTTTGATACTATAACTGTTTTAGCGCCTCGGTCAATTCTTTTTATTTTAGCGGCAGTTTTTGTTCCAGCAGCTACTCCTCCTATTATAAGAACTTTCATAATACTCCTCCTTTTTGTGTATTTTATTATATGTTTAGCGTTTTGTTAAAATTTATTTCTTAAATTAAATATTAAATTATTATTTATAAAAACGCAATACTTTAAAGTAGTTTTGTACAAGTGTTTGAATGTATTTACAAATGAATTTATTTAATATATTATAAATGAAATACGTATGTAAATATATTATTTATAATAATATTTGTTGAAAAAATTTTGGGAGGTTAAAAAATGAAAGTTTCACAAAGGCTTTTTGATTGTGTAAAAGATATTTGGGATGGATACAATAAACATCCATTTGTAAAGGGCATATCTGACGGTACACTTGATATTGATAAATTTAGATTTTATATGGTTCAAGACCATTTATATCTTATGCAGTACGCAAAACTTTTTGCTATTGGGCTTGTAAAAAGTAAAAAAGAAAGTGATATACGTACTTTTTCAAGCCTTATAACTTCTACACTTGATACTGAAAATGCCGTACATAGAGATTATTTAAAAAAACTTGGCATAACAAGAGACATGCTCGACTCATCTAAAATGAGTTTTGTAAACGACTCATATACAAATTATATGCTTTCTATAGGTTTTAAAGACGGTTTAGCAGAAATAGCCACAGCGGTATTATCGTGCTCTTGGAGCTATAAGTATATATGTGATTTTATAAAAATTAATGGAAAACTTGAGAATAACCCATATATAATGTGGATAGATGAGTATTCGTCTGACGAGTATAAAAAATCTAATGACGATATTATAAATTTTGTTGACAGCCTAACAACTAATTATACCAAACAACAATTAGCTTATATATGTGAGATAATGATTAATTGTAGTAAATATGAGGCTATGTTTTGGGATATGGCATATAACATGGAGTTATAAAAACAACAAGTTTTTGGAAGTAAATTTTTATGTATTATTACTATATTTTTAGTATACAAAATTAAATTTTTTACAATTAAAACCAAATATTATTGACAATAAAAAGCTGTGTTATATAATATTTATATAAAATATTTGAGTTACAATTATAAAATATAAATATTACATACAACGCAGGGGAGGTTTTTAATATGAAAAAAATTTTATTGCCTATTGACGGTTCTGACCGCTGCATGAAATCTGTTGAGTTGGTAAGAAAACTATATGACAGAAAGGATGTTGAAATAGCTATTGTTACTGTTAAAGAAGATTATGAGTCTTTTATACGTACAGAATTTGAACCAGAAAAAGTTACTGAGGAAAGTATGCCTATACTTAATAATGTTGAAAAATTGCTTGACGGATATAAAGTTTTTGATAAAAAAGTTCTTGTTGGAAAATCAGTTGGCGATGAGATTTTAGACTATGCCAATTATAATAAAATACACGCTATTATAATGACAAAATCATCAAAAGCCGGTCATCAAACAATACTTGGCTCAGTTGCGGCGCATGTTGTTAAAAACGCAGGCTGTATTGTTATAATAACACCCGAGAATTAATGTTTTACATTTTCCACGTCTTTAAGACGTGGTTTTTTATATTGTATAATTTTAAATATTTTTGTAATATTGCTGTCATTTTTGACCGAAATATGATAAAATTTACTAAAATTTATTTATTTTCCGAAAGGAGTTTTTTTATGAAAAGAAGAATAGTTTCTATAGCGTTTTTATTATGTATTTCAATGTGCTTTACGGTGTCGGCTGAAATAAAGTTTTCTGACGCCAACGATGTACCTTGGGAAGGAGCTAAAAGCTATATATCACAGGTGGCTGATATGGGGCTTATGGTTGGGCAAAAAAACAGTGATGGAACGAGTGTTTTTAGAGCTAAAGACAAAGTTACTTTTTTTGAAACAGCGCAGTTAGCTTATAATATACTTAAAGAGGCTGATATAGCCGTGCCGTCAAGCGATGTTACTGATGATTGGACGCCTGTTATGGAAGAATATAATGTGGCTAAATGGGCGTATGAGGCTGTGGCATATTGCCTTGATAACAAAATTGTGCTTTCTGATGAATTAGAAAATTTTTTAAATAATAACAACACAGCGGCTAACGCAACAAGACAGGATGTGGCTGTTATATTTGGAAGGGCTATATCTATGATATACCCAACAAATGAAAATGCCGAAATTGAATTTAAAGACAGTGATGACATAGCTGAATACGCAGTTGAGTATATAGAACTTTTGGCTGACAAAAAAATACTTTTAGGCGATAACAATTCTAATTTTAACCCAAGAAATTACATAAATAGAGCCGAAATGGCTGTAATAGTTACTAAAACATATGATTTGCTTAAAAATGATGCTAATACTGTTAATGGAACTATAAACAATATACTTTCAAACAAAATAGTTTTAAATAGTAATTCTGGAGATATGCCTATTTATAATTTCGCGCCAGATATAAATATTACATTAAATGGAAGTTCGGCTACATACAAAGACATTATGAATATTGTTGAAAATGGGGTTACTGTTAATGTAAAACTTGAAATAAACTCATCTAAACTTGTAGAAAATTTATATGCCGAAGGAGAACTCGGAAAAATTGAGGGAACGCTTGAAGATATTACCGATGAGAGTTTTGTTATTAAAGTAAATGGCGGTCAGGAAGAATATTATAAATGGGCTAAAGACTGTAAATTTTATTTTGAAGATGATAAAAAAAGTATATCCGAAATTGAGGAAATATTTAAAGATTACGATGATATTTTAGTAAATGCTGATGTTGACAGCAGAAAAAGACTTAGTTATGTAGAGCTTTTTGTTCGTTCTGACGGGGGAACTGTTGAGGGTGCTATTAAAAATGTAACAAAAGAAAAAGTCGTTTTTTATAATGATGACAACAGCAAAAGCAGCTATACTTTAGCCGAAAATGTTTATGTTGTTTCGGATAATGATAAAAGTACAATATCAGGGCTTATAAGGCTTATAGACGATGAGAACATAGGTTTAAGCGGAAAAGCGACTTTAAACAGAAAAAAAGAGGTTACTAAACTTGAGGTAATTATAAGCGATAATCTTTCTGGTATTGTTGATAGTTTTGATGATTATTACATAACTATAATAACAGATGCAGGAACTAAAAAGAAATACGCTATTGATGACGAGAATGTTAAAATTAAATTTGGAGCAGATGACGAAGAAACATTTGAGGATTTTGAAAAGGTTTGTGTAGAAGGTGAAACAGAGGTAAAACTTACACTTAACAGAGATGAAATGGTATCCAAAATAGTTGTTTATACCGATTTTGATGAATATGATGTTTTGAGAGGCGAAATTAAAAATGCTGAAAAAGACAAATTTAAAATTAAAAGTAATACCGTTTATTACTCAAATTCGTCAGATATAAAAATAAATAGTGAAAAAGCAAAAGCGGACGAGTTGTATGAGCGTTTGCAAAACGGCGAGAAAATAAAAGCTGATGTATATGTTGTAGACAAAAACGCAATTACAATAAATGCAAATGTAATAGAAGCAGAGGGACGTATAACTAAAATAGAAAATGGGGTTATAACAATACAAGGCAAAAACTCGTCTTCTGATTATAAAGTTATAAGCGAAGATGAAGGAGAGCTTATAATAAGGATAGATAACTCCGAGAAAGAATACACATTTAAAGAGTTTTATGAGCAGTATTTTGTTAAAGAAAACGACTATAATGTTGTTGTTGAGTTTAACGATGAGTTTTTAATTGATAGAATATACGCTGATACACTTTAAAAATTTTAGAATAAATTTTTATGTTATAGCCACCGGATAATACCGGTGGTTTAGTTTTGCATTTTGTGGCATATACCTGCTGTTTATTTTTTAAACATAAACTAAAACGGTTATGCTAATAACACTTGTATGTACTAATTAAAATTTAAAGTTCTTTTGCTTCAAATGAATTAAAAAGCTAAAGGCTTTAATTTGTTGTATTGACATAATGTAAAGAGGCATTATAATAATATTAAAATTAATTAAATGGAGGATTAAATGGCTGAAAAATTAATGCTTATAGACGGTAATAGTATAATAAATAGAGCCTTTTACGGGGTTCCATTGCTTACAAACTCAAAGGGAATTTACACAAACGCCGTATACGGTTTTTTTAATATACTTTTTAAACTTATAGATGAAGAAAAACCAAACCACTTAGGTGTGGCGTTTGACCTTAAAGCACCTACTTTTAGACACAAAATATTTGCTGATTACAAAGGCACAAGAAAACCTATGCCTGACGAGCTGGCAAGTCAAATGTCTGTGTTAAAAAAACTTTTAAGTCTTTTAAATATAAAACAGTTTTCGTGTGAGGGTTATGAGGCTGACGATATACTTGGCACATTGTCAAAACAAGCCGAGCAAAGCGGATATGATACAATAATAGTTTCGGGAGATAGAGACCTTTTGCAGCTTGCTAGCAACACACTTAAAATAAAAATGCCTAAAACAAAGGGCGGAAAAACAGAAGTTGAAGACTATTATAGTGACGATGTGATTAAAAAATATGGTGTTACACCTACTGAGTTTATAGAGGTAAAAGCGCTTATGGGCGACTCGTCTGATAATATACCCGGTGTTCCGTCAATAGGAGAAAAAACTGCTGTTAAAATAATACAGCAATTTAAAACAGTTGAAAATGCCATTAAAAATGCTGATGATGTAAAGCCGGCTAAAGCATCTAATAATTTAAAAGAGTTTAAACAACAAGCTGAATTAAGCCGTTTTCTTGTTGAGATAAATAGAGACGCTCCTGTGGAGCTTGATATTGATAATATGCCAAGTTTAGAGAAAAATATAACAAAAGAGGCGTATGAGTATATTAAAGAGCTTGATTTTAGAACTTTTTTAAATAGATTTGAAAGTGACAAAACCGACAATGTTGTATTAGAAAATTATGTGTATATAAATTCCGAATACGATTGTATAAATTATGTATATAAAAATTTTGAGTGTGAGTCGGCTTATGTTATAATAGAAGAAAACTCTCATATTGAGGGAGTAAGTATTTATAACAATAATGGCGGCTGTTTTATAGAGGCAAACGAAAGTTTTACTGAAAGTGATATTAAAAATTGTCTTAAAAAATACTTTAGCGATGAAAAATATATAAAAATAGGTCACAACATAAAAAAAGACATAAAACTTGTTTATCCTATAGATATTAAAGGCGTTTGTTTTGACACACAAATAGCTGGATATATTTTAAACCCTACTAACGACACATATAATTTTGATGATATAGCAAAAGATTTTTTAGGCGAGACTTTTAAAAGTGAAGAAGAAATTTTGGGAAAGGGAAAAAGCCGTTTGTCAATAAGCTCATTTACCAAAGAGGAACGTATAAATTTTTCTGTTCAGCAAGCTAAAATAATGTATTATGCAAAGCCTATTATGGCTGAAAAAATAAAAGAGAACGAACAGGAATATTTGTTTTATGATATAGAAATGCCTCTTATATATGTCCTTGCTGATATGGAAAAGTATGGCATAAAAGTGGAGCGTGAAAGCCTTTCGGAATATGGTAAAAGACTTACAAAACAGATTGATATAATAACAGAAGAAATATATTCAATGTGTGGTGTTGAGTTTAATATAAACTCCCCAAAACAGCTTGGTGACGTTCTTTTTGATAAAATGAAACTTCCAGGCGGAAAAAAGACAAAAACAGGTTACTCAACATCTGCAGATGTGCTTGAGAAACTTAAAAATGAAGAGCCTGTTATAGATAAAATATTGTTTTACAGACAGCTATCTAAATTAAAAAGCACTTATGCCGATGGTCTTTTAAATGTTATTGACAAAAAAACGGATAGAATTTACTCAACATTTAATCAAACAATTACAGCCACAGGAAGAATAAGTTCCACAGAGCCAAATTTACAAAATATACCTGTAAGACTTGAGCTTGGAAGAGAACTTAGAAAAGTATTTATACCAGAAGAGGGTTATGTTTTTTTAGACGCGGATTATTCTCAAATAGAGCTTAGGGTTTTGGCGCATATATCTGATGACCAAAATCTTATTAACGCGTTTATAAATGGTCAGGATATACATCGTTTAACAGCATCACAGGTTTTATCAATACCTTTTGACGATGTTACGCCTCAGCAAAGAAGACAGGCAAAAGCAGTAAACTTTGGCATTATTTATGGAATAGGCGCTTTTAGTCTTAGTCAGGATTTAAATATAAGCCGAAATGAGGCGGAGGATTATATTAAAAATTATTTTGCTAAATATCCTAATGTAAAAAAATATATGGATAATGTAGTTGAGAAGGCTAAAAACAATGGCTATGCCTCTACAATATTTAAAAGAAGACGCGATATGCCTGAGCTTTTGTCATCTAATTTTAACACACGCTCTTTTGGTCAAAGAGTGGCTATGAATATGCCTATACAAGGCACAGCGGCTGATATTATAAAAATAGCCATGATAAAGGTAAGTAAGGCACTTAAAGAAGGTAATTTTAAATCAAGACTTATATTGCAGGTGCATGATGAGCTTATTATTGAGACTTTAGAAAATGAAATTGAACAAGTAAGCGTTATATTAAAACAAAATATGGAAAACGCGGTTTCGCTTAATGTTCCGCTTTTGGTTGATGTAAAATGTGCCAAAAGCTGGTATGATGCTAAGTAAGTATAAGTGGGTGGATAAAATGAGAGTTATTGGACTTACAGGTCCTACAGGAAGCGGCAAAGGTGCTGTAAGCGCTATTTTAAAACAGGATTATAATGCTTTTATTATTGACACAGACAAAATAGCGCATGATATAATATTAAAAGGACAACCGGCATATTATGAACTGGTGGAGTATTTTGGCGAACAAATTTTGGGTGATGACGGGGAAATACTTCGCCGCCGACTAGGAGATATTGTTTTTGCTCAAAAAGGTGATAAGCTAAATTTTTTAAATAACTGTACACATAAACATATTTATAAATGTATAGAAAATGAATTGATTTTACATAGTTGTGAAGCTATATCAGTAATAGACGCTCCTTTACTTATAGAGGGCGAGTTTATTAAATTATGCAAAGAAGTATGGGTTGTTTTTGCTGATGACAGCACAAGGATAAAAAGAATTATGGAACGTGACAACATAACTTATAAGCAGGCTAAAGAAAGAATGGACAGTCAAAAGAGTTATGACGTGTATA
>CATJUP010000077.1 GCA_949743655.1 uncultured Eubacteriales bacterium | reverse complement strand
CATTATTATTGAGTTCACATATTGTTGTATGATAAAATAAAATTAAAATGAATAACAATTTTTTATGGAGGTCTTATGGCATTTTTATTATTAACAAGCGCCGTAATAATACTTAGTTGTATATTTTGTACTAAACTTTCTGGTAAATTTGGCATACCTATGCTTTTAATTTTTATATTTATAGGAATGGTTTTTGGCAGTGATGGAGTATTTAAAATTGATTTTGAAAACTATAAATTTGCCGAGACAATATGCTCAATAGCGCTTATATTTATAATGTTTTATGGTGGTTTTGGCACAAATTTTAAAAGGGCTAAACCCGTAATACCTCAAGCGTTAATATTGTCAACAGCGGGAGTAATATTTACAGCGCTTTTTGTGTGCTTTTTTTGTCATTACATACTTAAAATTAATTTTTTCGAGAGCTTTTTAATAGGTGCCACTCTTAGTTCTACAGACGCGGCATCGGTATTTAATGTACTTAGAAACAACGAACTTTCACTTAAAGACAATACCGACTCGATGCTTGAAATAGAAAGTGGAAGTAATGACCCATGCGCTTATATGCTTACAGCTATAATACTTTCGGTTATGAAAGATGGTTTTTCTATTGGATATGTGCTTTACACAATATTCGCCCAGTTTGTATATGGTGTAATTTGCGGTTTAGCCATAGCTTTAGCCACTATATATTTTTTAAAAAAATTCAAATTTGAAGAAAGTGGTTTTGGCGCATCATTTATGATAGCTATAGCTCTTATATCATATGCCCTGCCTTCTGTAATAGGAGGAAACGGATATTTAAGCGCATACATAGTTGGAATAATAATAGGCAATAACGATATACCAAATAAAAAAGCACTCGTTAATTTTTTTGACGGAATAACATCTCTTATGCAGATACTTATATTTTTTATACTTGGTCTTCTATCATCACCTTCTAAAATACCTTCAGTATTTATTCCTGCTATATGTATAGTATGTTTTTTAACTTTTATAGCAAGACCTATTGTTGCGGCAATAATTTTAAAACCATTTAAAGCAAATCTGTCACAGTTTATAACCGTGTCATGGGCAGGACTTAGAGGCGCAGCAAGTATTGTTTTTGCCATAATGGCTATTGTAAGTGATGTTTACACTGATGGCGGACTTTTTCATATAGTTTTTTGCGTTGTACTAATATCAATAGGCTTTCAAGGTTCTCTCCTTCCATTTGTGGCAAAAAAAGTAAACGCTTTGGATTATAGTGGTAATGTGCTTAAAACTTTTAACGATTACAGCGATGAGTTAACAGTAAGTTTTATTAAAATACACGTTAAAAAAAGCAGTACATGGGCAAACAAAATGATAAAGGATATACCTATGCTTTCTGGAATACTAATTGTTCTTATAAAAAGAGGCTCTCAAAGTATAATTCCAACAGGAAACACTGAAATAAAAGAAAACGACATAATCGTTTTAAGCGCGGCGTCTTACGACAGCGACAGCGCTGACGAGAGCATACAGCTTAAAGAAATAAAAGTAGACAAATACCACGACTATACCGGCAAAAAACTCTCTGATATTAAATTTGGAAAAAACAAATTAGTTATATTAATAAAACGTGGTGAAAAAACACTTGTGCCAAACGGAGAAACTTTAATTTCTAATGGAGACACACTTGTTTTAGGTACAATAAAACCTTAAAGTTTTAAAAATAAATTTTAAAACCGCACACATGTGCGGTTTTATTGTTAAAATTCTTTACATAACCCTCTTTTCTCATAATAAAAATGACATATGCCAATATTCACACTCAAATTAAAGCGAGAGACTGCTCTAAATCCTCTATCAAATCGTCAACATCCTCTATTCCTATAGAAAGCCTTACTTGACCATCAAAAATACTTGCCGCATGACGCTCCTCAGGCGACATATCAAAATGACTCATTGAAGGAGAATGCTGTATAAGTGAGTCTACATTACCAAGACTTGTGGCAAGGCTAAATACTTTCATATTATTCATAACAGTTCTTACAGCGTCCATACCGCCTTTTATGTCAACACTCATCATACCGCCAAAACCATTGTGCATTTGCTTTTTAGCTATATTATGAGTTGGGTGGCTTTCAAGACCCGGATAATAAACATGGTCAATTTTAGGGTGTTTTTCAAGATATTGCGCTATTTTCATAGCGTTTTGACAATGGCGCTCCATTCTTACGCCAAGCGTTTTCATGCCCTGCATAAGCTGCCATGCCGCAAATGGGTCAAGCACAGCCCCAAAACACTGAAGATATGGCATACGGCAAGTATCTATACGTTCTTTGCTTGAGGCTATAACTCCAGCCGTAACAGTTCCATGACCACATAAATATTTAGTAGCACTGTGAACAACCATGTCAGCACCCAAATCAAGAGGATTTTGTAAATATGGAGATGCAAATGTGCTATCAACAATCATTGTTATACCCTCATGTTTATGAACAACTTTCGCTATTTCCTCTATATCACTTATTTTAAGCGTTGGGTTAGCTGGAGTTTCAACATAAACAAGAGATGTGTTTGGTTTAATAGCGTCTGATACTGCCTGAACATTTGTTGTGTCAACTCTTGTATAAGTAATTCCAAGTTTTGTAAGCACTTTTGTAAAAAGAGCATAGCTGCAGCCATATATAACATCGCCAAAAACAACATGGTCGCCGGCTTTAACAACACTCATTACAGCGGTAGATATAGCTCCAAGACCGCTGGCAAGTGATAGTGCCGCCTCAGCGTGCTCTAAATGCGCTATTTTACGTTCAAGCTCATCACAGTTAGGACTTCCAAAACGTGTGTAAACAAAACCCTCGTCAACATGCTGATTAAGATAAACGGCAGTGTCAAAATCGTCAAGAACATATGTTGTTGTTTGATAAATAGGGCTTATGTGAGCTTTTGCCTGTGGCTCATATGAACCTGTTAAACGTGCGTGAAGCTGTTTGGCGTGTAATAAATCTGTATTAATTTTCATTTCTAATCACTCCTTAAATAAACAATACTAAAATTAAAATATATATTACACAAATTATCTCAACATATCAACTTATAAATTGTAAGTTTAATAGTGCATTTTATTTATAAATGTTGTATAATTAAGTATATATTTGGAGGTGTTTATTATATACACTCTTAAAAAATTCCTCGAAAACAATCCTTTTGACAATATAAATATTATAACACAGTTTAAAGACTTTTCTAAAACATATATAAACTCTGTTTCTGTAATAGAAATGCCTATTGATAATTTTGTTAAACCAAACGACATTGTACTTTCAACAGCTATAGGCTGTATTGATGATAATGAAAAATTAAAAAAATTTATTTTGGATATAAAAAACTCAAAAGCCGCAGCTATATTTTTAACATTTAAAAATCCTTTACACATAGTTAGTGAAGATATTATAGTTTTTTCAAATAAAATAGACATGCCAGTTTTTACAATACCATGGGAATTGCATTTTTCAGAAATTTCGAAGTTTATTATTAGCAAAATACATGATGAAAAAATAGAGAACTACAAAACAATTCAAAATGAGTTGTTTGACGCTTATTTTACATCAAAAACACTTGATAAAGCTGCTCAAATTATATCTAATTTTACAAAAACATCTGTTGAAATAACAGATAAAGAGTTTACTATTAAAGGTTACTACAATCAAAATAAAAAATGCCAAAATTTTGATGAGACAGAAATTAGAATAAATACATTTTTGTGGGGATATTTACGCATTTACGACACCAAAAATTGTCGAGTTACACTTGATAAAAAATATACTGAAAAATATATAGGTTCAACTCTATCACTTTGGTTTAACAAAGAAAACGTTGAAAATATGTTTATTTTAAAATTAAAAAATGATTTTGTTTGGAATTTAGCCAATAAAAATTATGACTCATTTGATGAAATGATGTATCAGGGATTAAAACTTGGCTTTAATTTAAATCTTTCTTACACTTGTGTTATATTTAAGGTTATACCTCAAAGCAATAAAAACTCAATAAACGAATACTCTTACGAAGCCGTGTCTTGTGCTGTTGAAATAGAGAACGCTATTATTGAACAGCATAAAAAAAATAATATGAGTATTATGTTTGCTAATAGAGGTCTTATGTTTATATTATATATACAAAATACAGCTCCAAACCCTCAGTTAGCTATTGATGAGTATATTGATGTTTTAGAAAAAAAACTTTTTAATATTTTCCCTGATTTTAATATAAAATGGGGTTTAAGTGAAACAACTGTCAAACCAGTTCCATTTGAAAAACTTTATAAAAATGCCTCTTTATCACTTAATTACTGCATAAATTCAAAAAATAAAAAATATCGTTTTACATACAATGACGCTAAAATATTTCAAATAGTATCTGTTATTCAAAATAACAAAGAAATAAAAGCATTTGCTGAAAACGTGATTAGTATTTTATTAATTCATGACAAATCTTCTGACATGAATTTATTTGATACACTTATCGAATATATAAAATGCAATTACAATACCAGCCTTACATCAAGAAATTTACATATTCACAGGCAGTCTTTGCTTTACAGACTTAACAAAATAGAAAGCCTGACAGGCATGTCGCTTAATAAGCATAGTGACCTTTTTTTACTTGAGATTTTTACAAGAATTTACAGTGATTATTAAAAAAATAAAAAAAGAGCTGTTGACGAGACTCGGACTCGTGACCTCCGCACTACCAATGCGGTGCTCATGAAAAAGTTGGTTTCTATATTGTTTAAAGGTGGGTGGATTAGAGTGTATAGGAGTTTAATGGATTGGGTGTACTACAAAGACAATAATACTAAAT
>CATJUP010000076.1 GCA_949743655.1 uncultured Eubacteriales bacterium | reverse complement strand
TAATATTAATATTATAGCTACTATCAAAAATTCCTCCTGATACTTCATAAAGCCGTCCTTGATATTGACTTATCAATTTGCTCTCTTTATTAATATCTAAATAATAAATTATTTCTTCATAGCCCTCTAAATCAATAATTAAGTCTTCTAAAGAATGTTTAGACAATACACTTTTTAACAAATCTCTAAATTCATTATCTTTATAAAGATTTAATTCAGTTTCTATTGCATGACCCAATTCATGGATTAATTCACCTTTTTCAAACTTATTTGATATGTAAAGTATTCCTCTCTTTCTGTCATACCTTGAATTACCGCTTGTTATAATTATTGTTTCTTTTACAGTTTCTTTTATTATACGCCTGTGTTCTTCTGGTATCAATTACAATTCTTCATTTATTTTTTCTAATACGTTCTCTGTTATCTTTTCTTTGTCTTTTATATGAATAAACGCTGGTTTATCCACAAATCCATTGTTTTGCCGCTGATACTGTGTGTAACTTTCAATATCTGTATTTTCTCTTTCTGTTTCCAATTCCCTTTTTGGCGCTTTTTCCGTTTCAATATACAGCACCTCACACCTGCAACATGGGTGAAACGGCGGAAAAAGTATATCTCCCCAGCGTGTATTAAAATACTCGTCCATTTCTGCGTCTGTTCCGTCTAAATTTTGACAATCCTCGCATACACGTCCATCTCCTGCCGTTGATATTCTCTTTGTAGTCTTTCCCATTAACCCCTCACCTTGGGCGTATTTCACTCCATAATACTCTCCGGCGTGGTAGCCTTTTACAAGTTCGGTTCTCGCTATAGTCATGGCGCGGCGCTCCATTTGCCTTTTGGCGTAATTTTGCGTGTCTTTTAGTATCTTCTCTATGTCTTTCTCATGCGGCAATGGCTTACGCTCTATCAAATTTTTGTATCGGTTAAAAAAGTAGTTCTGGTTGGCTGTTGCCTGCGGTCTTGTAAGCCCTATAACGCCCTCTATCTGTTTCGCTAAAGCGTCTGGCGCAATATTCTCTTTGTATGCCCTTACAATAAGTGTGTTTAACGCCTCTCTCTGTCCTTTTGATATGTCTTTTACAAACTCGGCGGCGTGTTCATTAAGCCATTTCTCTGCGAAATATTCCTCATAATTACCAGACTTTTTTACAAAATAAAACCGCCCTATGCTTTCTCCTGCTGAGACAGCTCCGGCGGTCATTGATTTTAACCAAACTGTTTTCAAGTCTTTTTGGATAAAATTTTTACAGTCGTCTTTTAGTTTGTCAAATATATCTCCCGTTAAATTTTTTCGTTCCAAAACACAGTACTTTATTGTTTTTCTGTCAACACAATTTTTACTGTTTTCTAAAAACCGTAAAACTATTTTTGTAAGTTTTTCTTCCTCTCTTTTCAAAAAACCTCTTAGTCCTTTTATGTAGTTTGTGTATTTTGGTTCGCTCTTTTTTATGCCGTCAAAAAGTATTATCAATCGTCATCACCCTTTGGGTATTCCGCTCCCTCTATCTTTTCTGGAAGTTCTCCTATTTCTCTTATTTTTCGTTCTATTCCCTCATCTATAGTAAGCGCTCCCGCTCCCGATAGCTTTTCTATGAAAGAGGCAAACTCCAAAAGGTTTGGCTTTTCTATATCACCATGAACAAGTTTAGGATAACCACTCATACCTTTGAAATGCTCTTTGTTCATGTCTATTAACTTTGGTATCGCCTGAGTATTAAACGCCTCACTTATTATGTCAAGATAAGTTCCTATCGCTACAGAAAACAATCTTGTTTTGTCGCTCGAAAGCGCGAAAGAGCCTGTTTGCTGATGTCCCAAAAGTACAAAGTCCGCCATGCAAGTCATAGCCATTCTGTTGTCTATTCTTTCTATAATCTTCTCTATATCAAACTGTCTCTTTCCTCCAGAATTTAATAAAGTAAGCTGCCAGCCATACGGTAAAACTATTCCTTCCATAGCGTCTCGTCTTATGTTTGTAACAAGTTTTCTGGCATAATCGTAAGCCTCGCACATTTCAGGGTCACTCTCGTCCCATATATTAACTTCCTCCAGTGGCGTTATAATGGGCAAACCCGCCAAATCACGCTCAATCCCTATGCCCTCTATCTGTCTAAAACGCTTTTTGTAGTAATAATCCGTATAGCAGTTTCTTAAAATACTGCGTCCCTCGGGATTGTTTTTTCTGCTTTTTGTAACTATATGTATGGCTTTTTCAAGCGGTATAGTCCTAATACAATAGTCTGGAGGCGCTATTTGGCTCATTCCAATAAGCTCGTCGTTTTCGTTATATTCCCAGCGGTAGATTGTATCTTGAGAGCGTATGGCGATTTTTTTCCAGCCTATTAACCCGTCTGTGTATTTGCTCTTTAACGTACTGTTACCGTTTTGACCCATTCGCCTTTTGTAACAAATTTCGCTGTAGCTCCAGCCGTAAATTAAAAAAGACAGGATTTCCGATATTGTATCCTGCCACGACTGGCTCATGTCGTTCATACAGCTTTTTATAAACTCCGCAGCGTGCCTATCCGCTTTTGTTTTCCCTTGCGGCACAATGTCCCATGCCCTCTGACGTATAAGCATTTCCACAGCAAACAGCATAGCTCCTATTATGGAGTCGTTGTCACTCATTTCTTTATACATCTCAATGCCCTTTGTACCATTAAGCTCTTTCAAAAACTCCTCAAAAAACACTCCGCCGTATTTATTTTGTCCTATCTTGCCGTATTCTCTAAACATACTCCACCTCGTAAACTTGCTGGTTTTAAGAAAACAAAAAACGCCCTCGCGGGCGCTTTTACTAAGCTACTATGTCTTTTTCTATTACTGGAAGTATCCCATTTTCTTTTAACTTATCATACAAAAACAATCTTCCCTTTTGTGTCCACTTTGTAACCATTTTTGTGTCCGGCGTGCCGTCCTCATGGTAAAAGCGTATTGTTTCCGAATGTGTATAACCTTTAGCCTGATAATTAGAGTATAAAAGCCATTGCTCATTTTGTTTGTACTGTATTTTTAATGTATGTAATTTTTTGTTCATCTCCATACCGCTCATGCCATAATCTTTAGCTATTTGAGTAATTGTAACAAGGTCTTTACTTTGCAATATTTTGTCTGTGTAGTCGGCTTTTGGCTTTAACTCGCCTATTAGCTGCTTTTGCTGTGTATTCTCAAACTCAAGTTTGGTATTTATTTCTGAAAGCTGGTTTATTTGTATTTCAGCGATTTTTAAAGCCCTTGCCATAACTTGCTCCGGCGTGTTCCACGCTTTTTCTAAGTCAATAAGGTACTGTCGGCATTGCTTGCCCTTTTTAGTTTTACTCATAAGACATAAGTGTTTAGCCATGTCAATAGTTAATTTATAATCCTCTATGCTTTGTGTTCCCCCATATTGATTGCCCCTCACATCCATGTGACCACCAAAAAAGTCTATATTTTCAGTAAAATCTTTAAAATTACTATCAACCCAACGCTTAAAGTCATACTTTATACTAAGTGACTTGTGTAAATCTCTTGCCGACACTGTGGGATTATTGTTATTGTAGTTTACTTTTATAATCTCGTTCATATTCCACACTCCTTCATCAACTGTACAGCGTATTTAAACCCCTCTACAAAACTTTTCTTCTCAATCTTACATACATAATCAAGGAATGGATAATAAATCTCATCTTCAATTTTTATTTTTGTCTCATTTTGCATTTTCTCAAAGTCGTTCCATTCTTCTCTAATT
>CATJUP010000075.1 GCA_949743655.1 uncultured Eubacteriales bacterium | reverse complement strand
TATCCGGCAAGCGGGTATCTTGCCTGCGGTGACACAGGAGAAGGAAAAATGCCGCCAGAAGATGAACTTGTTGATTATATTGTTAAAGAAATAGCTTACAAAAAGGATATGGCTGGAATAAAACTTATAGTAAGCGCTGGACCTACACAAGAGGCTATTGACCCTGTTAGATATATAACTAACCACTCCACAGGAAAAATGGGTTATGAAATAGCTAAAGCCGCTGTTAGAAGAGGAGCAAGCGTGACCATTGTAAGCGGAAAAACAGAACTTCCGCCTGTAAGATTTGCCGAAAATATAAGTATTACAAGCGCAAATGACATGTTTAATGTTTTTAAGCAAAAATTTGCGGATTATGATATTATAATAAAAGCTGCCGCTGTGGCTGATTATAGACCAATTACTGTAAGTGATGAAAAAATAAAAAAAACAGATGGCAATATGAGTATTGAACTTACAAGAAACACTGATATTATAAAATATATGGGTGAAAATAAAAGAAAAGAACAGTTTATATGCGGTTTTTCTATGGAAACAAACAACGTTATTGAAAACAGCAGACAAAAGTTAGAAAAAAAGCATATAGACATGATTGTGGCTAACAGCATTAAAGACGCTGGAGCTGGATTTGGAGTTGACACAAACATAGTAACTATTATAACTAATGATAAAACTATAAGGCTTGACAAAATGTCAAAAGAGGAAGTATCAAACAATATTTTAAACTTTATAATGGACAAAATAAAAATTTGCCGTAAAGCCGAATAAAGGAGAATTTATTTTGATTGAGAGAACAACACTTAAAATGCAGGCTTATGACTATTTAAAAGAATGTATTCTTGATGGAACACTTAAACCAGATGTTATGTATACCGAGCAAAGTTTTGCTAAAGAGCTTAATATATCGCGCACGCCTGTGAGAGAGGCCGTATTACAGCTTGTTTATGAGGATTTTGTGGAAATAAAGCCAAACAAGGGATTTATGGTGAGACAGTATAGCGAAAAAGAATTTAAGCAGTATCTGCAAATGCGTACTGCTATTGAGGGATTTTGTTGTATGTACGCCGCTGAAAGAGCAAAAACATCTGAGTGTAAAAAACTAATAGAAAAACTTGAAAATTATATAGAGCAGCAAAAAGAGATTATAGAAAGCGGAAATAATGTTAAAAATTTTATAGACAACGATTTTTGTTTTCATCTTGCAATAGTTGAATACTGCCAAAATGCCCAAATGACAAGTATATTTACTGATATGCGAAGGCGTATGGACAATATGTGGTTAAAAAATCTTTCTACAGGAGGTAAAATAACAAGCGCATACAAAAAGCATATTGAGAATTGTGAGGCTATAAAAAATGAGAAAAGATATGACGTTTATTTGATTATAGAGGAGCACCTTTATAGGTATCTTAGTATTTTTAAAGAAAATTCAAAATAAAAATTTGAGAAAAATAAAGGGAATGGGTTATTGCTTTTTTTAATTAAAAGTGGTATACTACGTACCAGTTAGGAGGAAAACCCTATGTTTGAAAAGTCGACTTTTAAAGAACAGGCTTACCAATATTTGCTTAATTTAATAATGTCTGATGAGCTTGAAGAGTCAAAAGTGTATTCTGAAAGATATTTTGCTGAAAAAATGGGTATTTCGCGCACACCTGTAAGAGAGGCAATACTGCATTTATGTCAGGAGGGATACATACAAATACAATCAAATAGGGGAATAACTTTAAAAAAACTTTCTTATTTGGATATACATGAGACGCTTGAAATGAGAGCGGCAATAGAGGGATACTGTGCTTATTATGCCGCTGAGAGTGACGAAAGAGAGGATATTATAAAAGAGCTTTGTGATTTTTTGAATTATGAGAAACAATTAAGCACCAAAAACAACAAAGATGAATTTATAAAAAGCGATATTGATTTTCATTTGGCTATTGTAAATTTTTGCGGCAATAAAAGTATGCTTGATACAATAATTAATTTGAGAAACAAAATAAATCGTATAGCTCTTAAATCTTTTTATAAAAATGGAAGGATAGATGATACTGTATTGGAACACAGCAATATTTTAGAGGCTATTAAAAATAAAGACGCTGTAATGGCTTATAAAAGCACAATTAAACATTTAAAAAGCTGTGAAGAGATTTTAAAAGAAGAATAAATTGTGGCGTTTCACTTATTACAATTAAAGCTCTGCTTAGCAACCGCATTTCTTTGCGGCGCTTAAATTTGGAAAAAAGCCTTACTAAAAACCAACGTTTTTACTATCAAAATAAATAATAAAAATTTAATTAAACAAAGTTTTAGTTTGAAATTTCTTTCAAAAAATGGAAAGGATTTTGGAAAAACAATAATTTTTTTATATAGAATGTTGGAAGAAATGTTATTAATGTTTTAATTATAATGAGGAGGAATAAATAATGAAAATTACAGCGGTTGAAACAATTCAGTTGCCGGCACACCCAAGGCATATTTGGGTTATGGTACACACAGATGAGGGAATAACTGGCATAGGAGAAGCTACAGACAAAGTGGAGCTTACAAAAACAGCGGTACATAATTTTTGCGCTGAAATTATATTAGGTGAAAACCCGCTTAATAACGAAAAACTTTGGGCTATGATGTATGACAGTGCTAATTACACAGGTTATATGGGCGCCGAAATGAGAGCTATGGGCGCTATAGACATGGCTCTTTGGGATATTAAAGGAAAGGCGGCTAATATGCCGGTTTATAATCTTCTTGGTGGAAAAACACAAGATAGTCTTAGAGTGTATAATACCTGTATAAGTTATGGTGATATTCGTGACCGTGAGTGGTTTATGGAAGATGCAGGAGAGCTTGCTAAAGACCTTTTAGCTAATGGAATAAAAGCGATGAAAATATGGCCGCTTGACAGTTTATCAACAAAATATAATGGTCAATACGTAACAAGAGAGGATATAAGAAGAGGTCTTGTACCTTTTAAAAAAATACGTGATGCTGTTGGTGACAAAATGGAAATAGCTCTTGAGTGCCACTCAAGATGGAATTTGCCTATGGCTGTGCGTGTAGCTGAGGAAGTAGAGCAATATGACCCTATGTGGTTTGAGGACCCTATATCAGTTGACAATATTACGTGTTTTGCTAATTTAAGAAAAAAGACAAAACTTCCTATACTTGCCAGCGAAAGACTTGTTACAAAATACCAGTTTAGAGAACTTTTTGAAAAAGACGCCTGCGATATAGCTATGTTTGACGTAAGCTATTGCGGCGGAATTACTGAGTGCAAAAAAATAGCAGGTATGGCTGACGCTTACCATTTGCCTGTAACAACTCATAACTGCGGTTCACCAGTAATGACAATGATTGTTTCTCATCTTATGATAAGCTGCCCTAACACTAATGGCATAGAAACAGTGCGTTCTCTTTATAAAACATTTGATATAACTGACGTTGGTGTTGACATTCGCGATGGACACTTATATTTGAGCGATAGACCAGGTATTGGTATTAATTTGCTTGATGACGTTTATAACGCTAAAGATACTATACATACAATTACAAAAGAAGTTAGACACGACCAAATGTTTGCTGTAACTGGCGACCCATGGGCACAATCGCCAGGTGACAATAAAGCGGGAGTTATACAGGCATAATAAAAATAAAATATAAAACGAGCTTGTAAAAAAATTGCTTTTTAAATAGTTGTTTTTTGTGAGCGTTGCCTAAACATACTAACTTTTTTTAAAAATTTGTCAGTGATTTTGCTGCAATAGTTGGACAAAAAACTTTACAGTAAAAAATTTTTAATTGAATGAATTTTGCGTTTGAAATTTCTTTCTCATTTTGTAATTAAAAGTGCCAAATATAAACTATTTTTAACTGTCATTTTGGTGATAGCCAAAGTAAAGTTAAAAAATATAAGTTTGACTTTTAGGATTATGTTATGTAAAATAATATTATAGTCCGGTTTGTATTTGGAGGGGATATAAATGGATGATAAAGAATTTAAACGTATGAATTTATATAACGCAAGAATTAATGAGGAAAACAGAGAAAAGTACGAAAAATATAAAGTTAAAAAAAATGAAAAAGAGCCTAAAACCGCTATATGGTGGGCTATTATGCTCTTTTGTGTAGTTTATGGAATACAGATTGTTTATAACAACATACTGTTAAATGGCGGATTATAATTACGGCGCCCCGTTTGTTTATACAAGCGGGGCATTCGGCATTTTTGGAGGATATTAATGAGAAATGAATGATTTAGGCTTGTATATACATATACCATTTTGTGTAAAAAAGTGTCTTTATTGTGATTTTTTATCTTTTAGCGGGTGCGAGAGTATATATGATGAGTACACAAAAAAATTATGTGATGAGATTAAAAATAGCGGCTTTAAAACAGATAGATATATAAAAACTATTTTTATAGGCGGTGGAACGCCTACTGTTATTGGAGCTAAAAACTTAGAATATATTATGAGTACATTATTTAAAAATTTTAGAGTTGAAAATAAAGCCGAGATTACATGCGAGGCAAACCCAGGGACTATTGCTCTTGAACAACTTTTAAATATGCGTAGTATGGGAATAAACAGACTTAGTGTAGGTCTTCAGGCATGGCAGAACAGGCTTTTAAAACTGTTGGGAAGGATACACAGCAGAGAGATTTTTGTTGAAAATATAAAAATGGCAAGAAAAGCGGGATTTGATAATATAAACTGTGATTTGATGTTCTCTTTGCCTACACAAACATTAAATGATTGGGACGAGACATTAAAAAATGTATATTACTTAAATTTGGAACATATATCGGCTTATAGTCTTATAATAGAAAACGGAACACATTTTAAAAATATGTTAGATAATGGTGATATAATGCCTGTTGACGAAAATATTGATAGAAAAATGTATTATATGGCAAATGATTTTTTAAAAAGTAAAAATTATAAAAGATATGAAATCAGCAATTTTGCAAAACATGGATATGAAAGCAAACATAATATAACTTATTGGCAAACAAAGGAGTACATTGGTTTTGGTTTAGGCGCTCATTCTTATATTAATGGCAAAAGATTTAACAATATAAAAGATTTAAAAAAGTATCTCTCGTGCCAAAATTATGTTAGTTTAATAGAAAATAGTGAAACGATTACTCAAAATGAGGCTATAAGCGAGTTTATGTTTATGGGTCTTAGAATGACAGAAGGCATAAGCGAAAATGAGTTTGAAAAGAGATTTAATAAAACTATTGATAGTGTATACAAAAACGATATGGATTTCCTTATTAAAAACGGGCTTTTAAAAAGGGAAAAAGGTTATATTTTTTTGACTGATTACGGTGTTGATTTAAGTAATTTTGTGTTTGAAAAATTGTTTATAGCATAAAGTATTAAAAAAAATTAAAAATCCCCTTGACACATTAGTTAAGAGGTGGTATCTTATAAACATAAATTAGCACTCAATACAAGTGAGTGCTAACAGAAGGGAGACGCCGAGATGTCGCTGGACGAAAGAAAATTAAAAATACTCCAAGCCATAATAACCGATTATATAGCTACTGCCGAACCAGTTGGCTCAAGAACAATAGCTAAAAAATATAATCTCGGTATAAGCTCGGCTACAATAAGAAACGAAATGAGTGACCTTGAGGAAATGGGCTTTATTATACAACCTCATGCCTCAAGTGGAAGAATACCTTCGGATTTGGGATACAGACTTTATGTTGACCGTATGCTTAAACAGCATAAACTAAAAGATGATGAGAAAAAAATTGTAGGTTCTGTTATAAACCGTAACATAAACCAGATACAATATCTCATGGACGAGACAGCAAGGCTTATTTCTAAAATGACAAACTATACCGCTATATTTTCGGAACCAGCACTTAAAAACACTACGCTTAACAAAATTAATTTTATGTCGCTTAACGAGACCGATATTATGATTATAATAGCCGCTGACGGAAATATAATACGAAATAAAATAGTAAGTGTAAATTATATGCCAGAAGAAGATATACTTTATGAAATATCAAGAGTGGTAACGGCAGAGTTTCATGGTCAGGGAATAGAAAATATAGACCAGATTGCTATTGATAAACTTTATAGAGAACTTAATGGATATGGAGAACTTGTATCGCTTTTAATGGATTTTATACAAGAGATTGCTGAGTCTTCAAATATGGGGAAAATTCATTTTAGCGGAACAAACAATATACTTACTTTTCCAGAATTTAGCGATATAGAAAAGGCACAGTCACTTTTTAAAACGCTTGAGAAAACTGATGCTCTATCAAGTCTTCTTGCCGGAAATGCTGGAAGTGATATGCAAATTTATATAGGTAACGAAACAGGAATTGAAGAAATGAAAGATTGCAGTATTGTTACTACCACTTATGATTTTGGGAATAATATTACAGGCACAATAGGCATACTTGGACCTACAAGAATGGATTATTCTCAAGTTGTGTCAGTGCTTAAATCAATGGCGGGAAACATTGAAGACGTTATTAATAATATTAATAAGGATGACGAAAATTCCTGTTAGTTAAGAAAGGAAAATAATAATGGAAGAAAATAAAAATGATTTTGCTGAAAAAACAGAGGATTTAAATGAGCAGTTAGAAAATATTAATGAATGTACTGAAAGCGAGCAAGAAGTAGATATAGTAAATGACGAGCTTAAAGCCGCCGAGGATAAAGCTAAAGAATATCTCGACAAATATCAAAGGCTTATGGCGGAGTTTTATAACTTTCGTGAAAGAACAACTAAAGAAAAAGCATCAATGTATAACGATGGAGTGAGGGATACAGTAGAAAAAATACTTCCTATAGTTGACAACATAGAAAGAGCTGTCTCAGCTCAAAAAGAGAAATTAGAAGACGATAGCTTTATTAAAGGTGTTGATATGATACTTAAACAATTTAAAGAAATACTTAACTCTATGGGTGTTGAAGAAATACCAGCTGTTGGAGAAAAATTTAACCCTAATATCCACTCGGCAGTAAGCCATATTGAAGACAGTAATTTTGAAGAGAATACTATTTGTGTTGAAATGCTTAAAGGATATATCCATAAAGGAAAAGTTATAAGACATAGTATGGTTCAGGTGGCAAACTGACCGCAAGGGCTTTAATATTAAACTATTAATTATAAATAAAGTGTATTTAACTATGATTAAATAAATTGGAGGAATATATAATGGGAAAAGTAATAGGAATTGACCTTGGAACAACTAATTCATGCGTATCTGTAATGGAAGGTGGTCAGCCGGTTGTTATAGTAAACTCAGACGGCGCAAGAACAACACCTTCTGTTGTAGGTTTTGCTAAAACTGGAGAAAGGCTTGTTGGCGATGCCGCTAAAAGACAGGCTATAACAAATCCAGATAACACAATAAGCTCAATTAAACGTCATATGGGCGAAAGCTATAAAGTAAATATAGAAGACAAAAATTATTCTCCTCAAGAAATATCAGCTATGATACTTCAAAAACTTAAATCAGACGCAGAAAGCTATTTGGGAGAGAAAGTAACAGAGGCTGTTATAACGGTTCCAGCTTATTTTTCAGACTCTCAAAGACAGGCTACAAAAGACGCTGGAAAAATAGCTGGTCTTGATGTAAAACGTATAATAAACGAACCTACAGCGGCGGCATTGGCTTATGGTTTGGATAATGGTACAGAACAAAAAATAATGGTTTACGACCTCGGCGGCGGAACATTTGACGTTTCTGTAATAGAAATAGGAGACGGCGTTATAGAGGTTTTGGCTACAAGCGGAGACACACGTCTTGGCGGCGATGATTTTGACCAAAGGGTTATGGATTATCTTGTGTCAGAGTTTAAAAAGACAGAGGGTATAGACTTAAAAACAGACAAAATGGCTATGCAAAGAATTAAAGAGGAAGCTGAAAAGGCTAAAAAGAACCTCTCAACAGTTACATCAACAAATATTAACCTTCCATTTATAACAATGAACCAAGACGGACCTAAACATCTTGATATTACTCTTACAAGAGCTAAATTTGATGAACTTACTGCAGACCTTGTTGATAAAACAATGGGACCTGTAAACACAGCGTTAGAAGATGCCGGACTTAAAGCCTCAGAGCTTGACAAAATACTTTTAGTTGGTGGTTCTACAAGAATTGTGGCTGTACAAGATGCTGTTAAAAAGATTACAGGAAAAGAGCCTTTTAAAGGTATTAATCCTGACGAATGTGTTTCAATAGGTGCGGCTATACAAGGTGGAAAAATATCAGGAGACTCAAGCGCTAGTGATATTATGCTCCTTGATGTAACACCACTTTCACTTTCAATAGAAACTCTTGGTGGTGTCGCTACAAAAATTGTTGAGAAAAACACGGCTATACCTACAAACAAAAAACAGGTATTCTCAACAGCGGAGGATAATCAATCGGCGGTTGACATACGTGTTGTACAAGGTGAAAGACCTTTGGCAAAAGATAATAAAGAGTTAGGAATGTTCAGACTTGATGGAATTGCACCAGCAAGAAGAGGAGTTCCTCAAATAGAGGTAACATTTGATATAGACGCTAACGGTATTGTTCATGTTTCGGCTAAAGACCTTGGTACAGGCAAAGAACAGTCAATTACGATAACAGCAAGTACAAATCTTAGTGATGATGAGATTGAAAAGGCTGTTAAAGAGGCGGAACAGTTTGCAGAGGCTGACAAAAAACGTAAAGAGGCTATTGACGCTAAAAACAGTGCAGACTCAATAATATTCCAAACAGAAAAAACACTCGCCGACATTGAGGGCAAAATTGATGACTCCGAAAAGGCTGAAATAGAAGGCGAGCTTAACAAACTTAAAGAGCTTGTTAAAGATATGCAGGTAGAAACAATGACAGACACTGACATAGCCAATATAAAATCTGCTACAGATGAGCTTACTCAAAAATTCTATAAGATTTCTGAAAAACTCTATCAGCAAAACGCTACTCAAAATGGCGAAAGTGGCACAGCAAATAGTGGAAATGATGATGTAGTAGACGGAAACGCTAAAGAGATATAAAATTATTTAGGGGCAGGGATTTTGTTCCTGCCCCTAAGGTTTGAAAAACTATTTTAATAAATAGGAATTTTTGGAAACAAAGAGTTTCTGGATATATTTCCGCTGAGTATAACAGCGGGTTTTAAGGTGTTTTATGCCGTTTTAACTTGTCTGTTTATTCATTTTGTTTAATTGAGTCGAAAAACTGTTTTCGACTTAGATTGTTGATTTTTTAAAAATGCTAATGGCAAGAATTTTTGCCACTGCATTTGATGTATATTGTATATTCGGCTTTTGTATAGGCGGTGAATTAAATTGGCTGAAAAAAGAGATTATTACGAGGTGCTTGGTTTAGATAAAAACGCCTCCGAAAATGATATAAAAAGAGCATACCGAAAAATGGCTAAAAAGTATCACCCTGACAATAACCCAGGAGATAAAAAAGCCGAAGAGATGATGAAAGAAGTAAATGAGGCTTACGAGGTACTTTCAAACCCAGAAAAGAAATCGGCTTACGACCAATTTGGTCACTCAGCGTTTGAACAAGGTGGAGGCGCTGGTGGATTTGGTGGTTTTGGCGGATTTGGCGGCATGGAATTTGATATGGGTGACATATTTGGAAGTATGTTTGGCGGCGGTTTTGGTTCGCGTTCTTCAAGAAGGAATGGTCCTCAAAGAGGAAATGACGTTTCTGTAAACATACAAATATCATTTGAGGAAGCTATATTTGGCACCAAAAAAGAAATACAAATCAATGTTACTGATAAGTGTGATACTTGTGGCGGAAGTGGTGCTAAACCTGGTACAGGTACTGAAACTTGCCGAAAGTGTGGCGGTACTGGACAGGAGAGAGTTGTTCAAAACTCAATATTTGGTCAAATGGCATCAATACGCACATGTTCTACATGCCATGGAACAGGTAAGGTAATAAAAGAGCCATGCCAAAACTGTCATGGAACAGGAAAAGAAAGAAAAACTAAAAAGTTTGAGGTAAATATACCAAAAGGAATTGACAATGGTCAAACAATACGTCTTTCTAATAAAGGTGAGGCAGGCACAAACGGCGGAGGATATGGCGATTTAATGGTTACGGTATACGTAAGACCAGACAGCTATTTTGTGCGTAAAGGAATGGACATATACTGCGATGTACCTATTACATTTATACAGGCTATACTGGGTGATGAAATAACTATAAGAACAATAGACGGCGAGCAAAAAATTACTATAAAGCCGGGTACACAGCCAGATACAGTAAGTACTATAAAAGGTGTAGGAGTACCTAATTTAAGAAATCCTAATCAAAGAGGAAATCAAGTTATTACTCTTAAAGTTAAAATACCTACAGACGTTACAGCAAGGCAAAAAGAGCTTTTAAAGAGCTTTTACGGAGAAAATGTAACGAATGAAAAAAAAGGCGGTTTTTGGGAAAAAATGAAAAAAGACTTTAAAGGAGAGTAAAATATTGGGGGCTGTTTGCCCCCAATATTTGGACTTTATAAAAACTTTTTTCGTATTTTCAAAATTTAACGGAAAAACTAAGTTTTTCATTAATTGTTGTGTAAAAATTAGATTTTGTTAATAACATTTGCGTACACTAATTAGAGTTAAAGTTATTTCGCTTCCTTTCTTTCAAGAAAAGAAGAAAAAATGTGTTGACAAAATATTACTAAGGTAATATAATGTTTTAGGTAACAAAGCAGAGCGTCCGCCTCTCACCTTACGGCAAAAGGCTTGTAGGGTTAATACAGTACCTTATTTAATGGGTTTTTGTGTATTTGGGTGGATAGTTTGCTATTCCACTTTTTTTATATTGATTTTAGGAGGTGCTGGGCTATTACTGAGTTAATGATAAACGAGCAAATTAGAGACAGAGAGGTTAGACTTATAGACCAAGATGGGGGACAAATCGGTATAGTTTCATCTAAGGAGGCACAAAAACTTGCCGATGAGAGAAAACTTGACCTTGTTAAAATAGCTCCTAATGCTAAACCGCCTGTTTGCAGGATAATGGACTATGGAAAGTATCGTTTTGATATGGCTAAAAAAGAAAAAGAAGCCAGAAAAAAACAAAAAGTTATTGACACAAAAGAATTGCGTCTGTCTCCGAATATCGACACTCATGATGTTCAGGTGAAAGTAAAAAAGGCTATTGAGTTCCTTAAAAATGGTGACAAAGTTAAAGTAAGCATACGTTTTAGAGGTCGTGAGATTGGTCATTCTAAAACGGCAGTTACTATACTTGATGATTTCGCGGCTCAAACATCTGAATTTGGCGTTGTGGATAAACCGCCTAAAATGGAAGTTAAAAGTCTTGTTATGTTTCTTGCTCCTAAAGCGTAATTGATTTTTAAATTAAATGATTGTTATACAAAAGGAGAGTTTAAAATGCCTAAGTTAAAAACAAAAAAAGCAGTTTCAAAACGTTTTAAAGTTACAGGTTCGGGACAGCTTAAAAGACATAAAGCTAATACTCAACATATTCTTGGTAAAAAATCAACTAAGAGAAAAAGAAATTTAAGAAAAGCGACTTTAACTGACAAAACTGTTCTTAAAACTTACAAAAAGAAATTATTACCGTACGCTTAATTACCAAGGATTGATAGGAGGAGTTTTAAAATGGCAAGAGTAAAAGGCGCGCTTAACGCGAGAAAAAAACATAAAAAAATTCTTAAATTGGCAAGGGGCTATCGCGGCGCAAGGTCAAAACAATATAGAATAGCTAAACAGTCTGTTATGAAGGCGTTGGCATATTCTTTTGCTGGAAGAAAACAAACTAAAAGAGAATATAGAAGACTTTGGATTACAAGAATTAACGCAGCGGCAAGAGCCAACAGTATTTCTTACAGCCAGCTTATGCACGGTTTAAAATTAGCGGGAGTTAGTGTAAACAGAAAAATGCTCGCTGACCTTGCTGTAAGCGACATGGCGGGATTTACAAAACTTGTTGATACCGCTAAGGCTAAATTAAACTGATTGTTAAAGTTATGATATTGGGAGGAAATACAAGTGGCAAATATAAAATCTGCTAAAAAAAGAGTAAAAGTTATAGCTAAAAAAGCTATGTTTAATAAAATGATAAAATCAAGAACAAAAACAGTTATGAAAAAAGTTATTATGGCGGTCAAGGTAAAAGATAAAGATAACGCTAAAGTAGCTCTTGACTCGGCTATATCCGCTATTGATAAAGCATATACAAAGGGAGTTTTACACAGAAACGCCGCAGCGAGAAAGAAATCAAGTCTTACAAAACTTGTAAATAAAATGTGATAATTGTAAAAAATAAATTTTTTCTATGTACGCCGAGGGTTATCCTTCGGCTTTTTATTATTACCAACTTTGCGCTTTAAGTTTTAATAGCGCTTTTTTTTCTATTCTTGATACATAAGAGCGTGAAATTTTAAGCATTTTAGCTATTTCACGTTGTGTCATTTCTTTTCCATCACTTAAACCATATCTTAAATTTATTATAAGTCTCTCGCGGTCGGTAAGTGAAGATTGTATGTTATTATACAGCTTTTTTAGCTGTATGTTATTTTCAACAGTATCGGATATATCATTGTCACTTGATGGTATTGTTTCCATTATTGTAATTTCGTTTCCGTCTTTATCTTTACTAACAGGCTCTTGAAGAAATAGGTCTTTTGAATATTTTTTGCGAGAACGTAAATACATTAATATCTCATTATCTATACATCTTGCCACATATGTGGCTAATTTAGTTTTTCTTTTGTCATCGTATGAGTTTATTCCTTTTATTAAGCCTATTGTGCCTATTGATATTAAATCGTCATTTTCTATTCCGCAGGATGAGTATTTTTTGGCTACATGTGCCACAAGTCTTAAATTTCTTTCTATTAATGTGTTTTTAGCATCAATATTGCCATTAAAATATTCTTTTAGGTATTTTTCTTCTTCTTTAGAACTAAGCGGTTGGGGAAATGTTTTGGAACACGCCGTTGAAAACATAATTAGAGGAATAAATATAATACCTATCAAAGCAATCCTCCTTTAAAAAATAGAAGATTACATATAATATTCAAAAATGTTTTTTAAAGTGCATGTACTTGAGTAATTTATTTTGCGTATAGTTTGTATTTGTTTTAAACACAATTTTAAGCTGAATATAAACAAATTTATATTATTGAATAAATTAATTTAATGAGGGTAAAATTATAAAAAAAAGGAGTATTAATATGCTTAATATTAGGAATATACGTACAGATTTAGCTCTTGAAAGCCGAGAGGCTGTATATGAATATGATGACAACAATATTGAGGGTGTAGATGTTTTAACATATGAATATGGAGAAATAACAATAACTGATGTTGAAATAAAAAGCGAGAGCGCTAGCAGCGCTATGGGTAAGCCTATTGGAAAATATATAACAATAGAGTCTAAAGCTATACGTGAAAATGATATTGAAACTCAAAAAAATGTAACATCTATACTTTCGGATAAAATAAATGAATTATTAGCTTCAAAAAAGAGTGAAAAAGTGCTTGTTGTAGGCTTAGGAAACTGGAATGTTACGCCTGACGCACTTGGACCCAAAGTTATTAACAGAATATTTGTGACAAGACATATTATGGATACAATACCGGATAATATTAAAAATTCTGTTGGAAGTGTAGCTGCTATAAGCCCGGGAGTGCTTGGTATAACTGGCATAGAAACAGCAGAAATAATAAAAGGCTTAGTTGAAAGAATAAAGCCAAGTGTGGTTATAGCAATAGATGCTTTAGCGGCAAGAAATGTAAACCGTATAAACTCAACAATACAGCTATCAGATACGGGAATAAGCCCTGGGGCAGGTATAGGCAATGGAAGAAATCCTCTAAATGTAGATACGCTTGGTGTTCCAGTTATAGCTATAGGAGTACCAACGGTTATAGACGCCGCTACACTTTTAAGCGATACATTTGATAAAATATTGTACTCTATGATTGAAAAAAATGTAAATGACAAAAAAATGGTAGACAGCATAAAACATATATGTTCGGGTTATGAGTTTGATGATATATTAAATTCTCTTGAACCATATTCTGAAAATATGTTTGTAACTCCAAAAGAAGTTGACGCTGTTATAGAAAGATTAGCGGATATAATAGCGAATGCAATAAACATATCTTTGCACCCAATTATAAATATAGAAGATGTCAAAAATTTCTCTTTTTAAAATATTTATTTGTGTGTGCTAAATAAATAAAAAACCCATATGTTTTATATGGGTTATTGTATTGTATTTGTCAAAATAAGGTGATACAATATATTTATATTATGATAGCTGCTTTTTTATGGAGTTAGAAAAAAAGGAGAGTGTTTTATAGTATGAAATTAAAAAGCCATTTAATTACAGGTTTACTTTGTGCTATTATGGTTACAGCGGTAACAGTGCCTGCCTTCGCTCATGGGGGTAGGGGACATGGTCATCATAATGGTGGCTGTGCAAGAAATGTTCAAAATAATATTGCTGTATGTCCATACGAAGACTGTAGCACTGCTGGACGCCATATTCATGATGATGTAACATACTGCGGATATAATCACTGCAACGGTGTATGTGACGGCTCATGTGTTTCAAACGGTTATTGCTACTAATGATATTATAAAAAACATAATATTGGGGTAGAACTTATACTCCCATTCCAAATATTTATAGGCGAAATGGGAGTATTTTTAAAATAATACTATTGTAAAAATTCTATTTACAACCAATATTATTAACCATTCTTTTAAATTTTTAATATCTTCATTGCGAAGACTATTATTGCTTAAAAATGATGATAAAAACAATTTAAGAGAACCGTTAAATTTAGATTTGACAAAACTATGTGCCTCTTCGCTTTTAAGCTGTTCTTATAGTCTTTTACATTTTTTGGATGATGAAACAATTCCTTTCGTTTCCAATCTTTTTAAAAATGTTGCAACAGTTTGATATGCCCAGTTTTTACCGTCTTTATTTAAACTTGACACCATTTCAGCAACAGTTATCATTTCTCCAAAATTCCACAGTTTATTTAATACATTCATTTCTGATTCAGAAATTTTGTTATATTCCATTCATTAGTTATATCATTCCATTTAAATGACGTATTGTGGCTATATTTTACTACAATACGTCATTTAATGTCAATACATAGTAAACAGCTTAAATATTTACGTTGACAAAACACCCTTGACACGTTTGCAGAAAAGATATAATATTATATAAGTGGCTTTATGTCATTAATAATGTGCGGTATTAGAAATTAATGAGGGGGTGTTTCTAATTTTAATAATTATTGCACTTATTGGAATACTTATTGGCTTAGTAATAGGCATTAACTATAGAAAACGCATTGCAGAAGCTAAAATTGGTGTTGCTGAAGACAAGGCAGAAAAGATAGTTGAAGATGCTAAAAAAGAAGCGGAAAACAAAAAGAAAGAAATTCTGCTTGAGGCTAAGGAAGAAAGTATAAAAGCTAAAAATGAGCTTGAACGAGAAGTTAAAGAAAGAAGAAACGAACTTTCGAGAACAGAAAGACGTCTTGTTCAAAAAGAGGAGACTCTTGACAGGAAAGCTGATTCTTACGAGAAAAAAGAAGAACAGATGAACCGTAAAATAGAGGAACTCGAAAAAAAGAAGGCGGAAGTTGCTGTTTTTAGAGAAAAGCAGCTTGAGGAACTTGAAAGAATATCTGGGCTTACTAAAGATGAAGCCAAAAATTATTTGCTTAATATTATAGAAAATGATGTTAGGCATGAAGCGGCTATTATGGTAAGAGATATAGAGGCTAAGGCTAAAATTGAGGCTGATAAAAAAGCCCGTGCTATAGTGGCTAACGCTATACAAAGATGTGCCGTAGACCATGTTACCGAAACAACAGTTTCTGTTGTTCAACTTCCTAATGATGAGATGAAGGGAAGAATTATAGGTCGTGAGGGAAGAAATATAAGGGCTCTTGAAACGCTTACAGGTATTGACCTTATAATAGATGATACACCTGAGGCAGTTATACTTTCGGGGTTTGACCCTGTAAGGCGTGAAATTGCGCGTATAGCTCTTGAAAAACTTATAATTGATGGACGTGTTCATCCGTCAAGAATTGAAGAAATGGTTGAAAAGGCTAAAAAAGAAGTTGAAGTTATTATACGTGAAGAGGGCGAGGCTGCTACATTTGAAACAGGTGTAAATGGTCTTCACCCAGAAATAATAAATCTTTTAGGAAAACTTAAATATAGGACAAGCTATGGTCAGAATGTACTTAAACACTCAATAGAAGTATCTCATCTTGCTGGCATTATGGCGGCAGAACTTGGTATTGAGGTAAACACAGCAAAGCGCGCTGGTCTTTTACATGACATAGGTAAAAGTATTGACCATGAGGTGGAAGGTTCGCATGTTACTATAGGAGTTAATATTCTTAAAAGACATAAAGAGTCTGACATAATAATAAATGCTGTTGAGGCACATCATGGTGATGTTGAACCTCAATCTATAGTAGCTGTACTTGTACAGGCTGCTGATGCTATGTCGGCGGCAAGACCAGGAGCGAGACGAGAAACACTTGAAAGTTATATTAAGCGCCTTGAGAAACTTGAAGAAATAGGAGATAAATTTAAAGGCGTTGAAAAATCGTTTGCTATTCAAGCAGGACGCGAACTTAGAATAATTGTTATACCAGAAGAAGTTGGAGACGACAATTTAACGCTTCTTGCAAGAGACATAGCTAAGAGTATTGAAGATGAGCTTGAATATCCAGGGCAGATAAAAGTAAGCCTTATAAGAGAAACAAGAGCTATTGAGTACGCTAAATAGATATATA
>CATJUP010000074.1 GCA_949743655.1 uncultured Eubacteriales bacterium | reverse complement strand
TAAACACTATATGTATTATATTAAAATGTCAACCGTCTGATATTATAGAAATAAACCCCACAGATGAGGAAAAGACAAAATATTTTTAAAACATTAAAATATATTGCTCAAGTTTCAATAAAAAGGGTATTCACAAATATTTGTGAATACCCTTTTAAAACAATATATATTATAAATTATGATATTCTTTTTTATTCATTTTCATATTTTTCTAAATATTTAATCGCATCTTTTATAGTTGAAATATCATCTTTAAATCTTCTCAATCCAGTATTACAACTGTCACATATCCATGCTCTTGGTTTTCCTGTTATATGATTATGGTCTAAAACAACTTTACTCGTAATTCCTGGTATAGTTTTTTTATTACATATCGGACACTTCCAAATTTCATATTCTGGCTTTATTTTTTCCCATTCTTTTTTATCCTTAAGTGTAACTCTTTTTCCATCAATTTCTTTTCTACAATCTATACATGATGGTCTTCTTACACTTCTATTATTTTTTCCGTTTTGATTTTTATCAAATTGCTCTATTTTCAATAATCTATTACATCTGTTACATATTTTATATTCAAAGTTATCTCCAGTTAAAATGGGATTAAAATACTTAATCAGTTCTTTTGGAACAATTACTGAATTATCTTGAGAAACAAACAAAACAGATACACTATTGTCATTTTCACTTTGTACTATGCCTATTTCATTCTTTTTTATTTTCATATTGTTACAATTAATATTTTCAATAACATATACAAATTTTTTATCCATTACTTAACCTTAAATTAAAATCTATTTATTAAAATCGAAAAAATCTTTTAATGAAATATCAAGTGCATTGCATATTTTTTCTAAATTTATTATTGATATGTTACGCTTTCCATTTTCTAAACTTGTAATATAAGTTCTATCTAATTCACACAACTCAGCAAATTTTTCTTGAGTCAAATTTTTATTCAATCGTAATTCTTTTATTCGCTTTCCAACTATATCTTTTATCATTTTACTCCCTCATTTACCAATTATATTACAAAAATGTGACTTATTTATCAACAGAGTTTAAGTCACATTTTTATGTTATAATTTTTTTGGAGGTTATATTAATGGAACTAAATCAAATTGTTTGCGAAGATTGCATATCTTTTATGAAAAAAATTAATAATGATTTTATAGACTTAACCGTCACCTCTCCACCTTACGACAATTTAAGAGATTATAATGGATATAACTTCGATTGTGAAAAAATTGCTGAAGAGTTGTATAGAGTAACAAAAAAAGGCGGTATTGTGGTTTGGATTGTAGGAGATAAAATTGTTAAAGGCAATAAAACTTTAACAAGTTTTAAACAAGCTTTAACATTTCAAAACGTAGGGTTTAATGTTCACGACACCATGATATATAAAAAGAAAAATACACCTTTTATGCGTTCAAATGCTTATACAAATTGTTTTGAGTATATGTTTATTTTTAGTAAAGGTTCTCCTAAAACATTTAATCCTTTAAAAGAAAAAACTGTTAGAAATGGATTTGAAATGCTAGTATCTAACAAAAAGTCCGATGGTATAAATAAAAAAATTCTTGGTGAATTAAAAAAAGAAAAAACAAAAACAAATATCTGGGAATATGCTGTTGGTTTAGGTGGTACTACAAATGATAAAATAGCTTTTAAACATCCTGCTATTTTTCCAGAACATCTTGCGGAAGATCACATTTTAAGTTGGTCAAATAAAAATGACATTGTTTTCGATCCAATGTGTGGTAGTGGAACCACTTGTAAAATGGCATATTTAAATCAGCGAAATTACATTGGTTGCGATATTTCTCAAGAATACGTTGAAATTGCTAAAAAACGAATAGAAAACACTAATATACAAATTAGGATGTTATAATTGAATGGAGTTTTTTTGTCTTTATCATCGTTAGTAGTTTTTTAAATTACACAACTATCACGTAGTTTTCAGTATACAATAAAGGGTATTCATTATAAATGAATACCCTTTATTGTAATTTATTTACGCTCCTTGTAAAATCTCGTCTTGTTTGCGTCTTTCTTCAATAGCTTTTTCAGCTATCATGTCTTTAACTTTCATTAATCTTGTTGTAGACGCTCTTTCATTCTCCTCAAGTTTTTGAACAATAAACTTAATAGTCTCTTGATAATTAGGTATCATAACATTTTCAAGAGCGTTTACACGTCTTCTTGTTCTTTCAATTTCCTGTGCCATTAACTGCGCGCTTTTCTCACTTTGGGCAAGTTTTAAAAGCGGCTCCATAGCCTCCGAGAACGCTTCCATTGAAAGGTCAAGCTCACCTGATGTGAATGCTAAACCATAAGGATATATATCACTGCTATTATCAGAGGTTTTAAAATCAAACTCAGGAACATTTACGCTCATAATATTTTTTTTGGAAACATCAACAGCTATCTTCTGCTTAGGCATCATAAGCGCCTCACCAAGAAATTCCTCGCTCATAACAGCCCTTGCTATAATAAAACTTTTATACGCTTTTTCAAGAGCATTTTCTGCTTGTTCACGAAGCCTTTTATTCTCTTTTACAATTTCCAAAAACTGTTTCATAAGCTCATCAAGTTTATCTTTAAGGAGCTTGTGCCCTCTTGTGGCTGTTTTAAGCTGTTTTTTAAGCCTTGTCATTTCCATACGTGTTGGATTAACATTTAATTTAGGCAAACCCATCACTCCTTAGGCATATATTTGTCAAAATACTCATCGCGTATACGTTTAAGCTCGCTCTTAGGGAACATAGACAAAAGTTTCCAACCAATTTCAAGTGTCTGCTCAATAGAACGGTCTGTTTTAAAACCTTGAGAAACATACTCTTTCTCAAACTTATCAGCAAACTGTGCATATATAAGGTCTATATCCGAAAGTGCCGACTCACCAAGTATAGCCATAAGCTCTTTAGCGTCTTTTCCTCTTGAATAAGCTGCATAAAGCTGGTTCATAGTGTCGGCATGGTCTTCACGTGTTTTGCCATTTCCTATACCTTTATCTTTCAAACGGCTAAGTGATGGAAGAACATCTACAGGAGGCTGCAAACCTTTTTTATAAAGGTCACGGCTTAATATAATTTGTCCTTCTGTAATATATCCTGTAAGGTCAGGTATAGGATGAGTTTTGTCTTCCTCAGGCATTGTAAGTATAGGTATCATTGTTATAGAGCCGTCTATGCCTCTCTTTTTACCTGCTCTTTCATACATAGTAGCAAGGTCAGTATAAAGGTATCCAGGGTATCCTCTACGTCCTGGAACCTCTTTTTTAGCTGCCGAAACCTCACGTAAAGCCTCTGCATAGTTTGTAATATCAGTTATAATTACAAGTACGTGCATATTTTGTTCAAAAGCAAGATATTCTGCTGTTGTAAGCGCCATTTTAGGTGTACATATACGCTCTACAGCAGGGTCATTAGCAAGGTTTACAAATACTACAGAACGGTCAATAGCGCCTGTCTCTTTAAAATCGTTAATAAAGAACTCAGCATCCTCAAAAGTAATACCAACAGCGGCAAAAACTATAGCAAATTTTGAGTCTGTTCCCCTAACCTTAGCCTGACGGGCAATTTGTACAGCTAACTGTGCATGAGGAAGACCAGCCGCCGAGAATATAGGAAGTTTTTGACCCCTAACAAGCGTGTTAAGTCCGTCTATAGCTGATACTCCAGTTTGTATAAACTCGGAAGGGTAATCCCTTGCCGCTGGGTTAATAGGCGCGCCATTAATATCCATTCTCTTTTCTGGAATTATGTCAGGACCACCGTCTATAGGCTTACCCATACCATCAAATACTCTTCCAAGTATGTCAGGCGAAACACCAAAGTCAAGACTCTTGCCAAGAAAACGTACTTTAGAGTCTGATAAGTTAATACCTGTTGAACTTTCAAAAAGCTGTACAAGAGCTGTGTCGCCGTTTACCTCAAGCACTCTACATCTTCTTATTTCACCGTTTGAAAGCTCAATTTCACCAAGCTCGTCATACTTAACGCCCTCAACACCGCTTACAAGCATAAGAGGACCGGCTATTTCCTGAATAGACCTATATTCTTTTATCATTCTTCCTCAGCCTCCTTTGCTACAAGTTCTGCAAGCTGTGCTGCTATTTCAGTTTCTATTAAGTCAAACTCTTTGTCAACATTAACTTCTTCAATATATTTAGCCCTTCCTATTCTCTCAAGCACAGGTAGTTTTGATATTTTGTTTATTGACACTTTTTCTTTAACAGCTTTGAGTCCCTCATCATAAAATTTAAGTATAAGCGAAAGCATTCTATACTGTTTGTGAAGTGACGTGTATGTGTCAACCTCATGGAATGAGTTTTGATGCAAAAAGTCTTCACGTATAGAACGTGTTACTTCAAGTATAAGTCTGTCACTGTGAGACAATGAGTCAACACCAACTAACTGTACTATTTCCTGCAGTTCCGCCTCTTCTTGCAAAAGTTTCATAGCTCTAGCGCGGTGGTCAGCAAAATCGTTCTCAACATTTTCATCAGCCCATTTATCAACTTTATCCTGATAAAGTGAATAACTTGTAAGCCAATTTATAGCTGGGAAGTGACGTTTGTATGCAAGAGACGAGTCAAGCCCCCAGAATACTTTTACTATACGAAGTGTAGCCTGGCTTACAGGCTCCGAAGTATCGCCACCAGGAGGTGACACGGCACCTATAGCAGTAAGAGAACCTACTCTCTCACCGTTTCCAAGACAGCCTACCATTCCAGCTCTTTCATAAAACTGCGCCAAACGGCTTCCCAAATAAGCCGGATAACCTTCCTCACCAGGCATTTCTTCAAGACGACCGCTCATCTCACGCAAAGCCTCTGCCCAACGTGATGTGGAGTCAGCCATAAGCGCAACACTGTATCCCATATCACGGAAAAATTCCGCTATTGTTATACCTGTGTATATTGATGCTTCACGAGCGGCAACAGGCATATCGGATGTGTTAGCTATAAGCACTGTTCTTTGCATAAGACTCTCACCGGTACGTGGGTCTTTAAGTTCTGGAAACTCCAAAAGAACGTCTGTCATTTCGTTTCCACGTTCTCCACAGCCTATATAAACAACTATGTCAGCATCCGCCCATTTAGCCAACTGGTGCTGTGTAACAGTTTTTCCACTTCCAAAAGGACCAGGTATAGCTGCTACACCGCCCTTTGTTATAGGGAAAAACGTGTCTATAACTCTTTGACCTGTAATAAGCAGAGAGTCTGGACTTTGTTTTGATTTATATGGTCTTTCTTTACGTACAGGCCATTTTTGAACCATAGTAAGACTAACGTCAATACCTTTTTCGTTTGTAACAACGCATACTTCTTCTTCTACGGTAAATTCGCCTTCTTTAATGCTTTTTATTGTTCCTTTAACATCAGGCGGAACCATAATACGGCACTCAACAACAGCCGTCTCTTGTACAACACCTATAATATCTCCGCCTACAACTTTATCTCCAATTTTAGCCACAGCTTTAAAATCCCATTTTTTATCTCTATCAAGCGATGGAACCTCAACGCCCCTGTGTATGTTAGCACCGCTTGCCTCATATAATTTCTCAAGCGGACGCTGTATTCCGTCATAAATAGTAGATATAAGCCCTGGTCCAAGCTCAACGCTCATAGGGCGTCCAGTAGAAACAACTTCCTCTCCTGGTCCAAGACCGCTTGTTTCTTCGTAAACCTGTATAGAAGCCTTATCGCCGTGCATTTCTATTATCTCGCCTATAAGGTGTTTATCCGAAACCCTTACAACGTCAAACATATTGGCATCTCTCATACCGTCAGCCACAACAAGCGGACCTGACACTTTAACTATTGTGCCTGTGCTCATTATATTATCAGCACTCAATTCTTATAGTTTTAATCATCACCAAATAAAACGTCAGCGCCTATAGCGCGTTTTGCGGATTCTCTTACCTCGTTCATACCAATACCCATACTGCCGGTAATTCCAGGTATAACAATAATAGCCGGAAGTTCGTTATCTTTATATTTAGCAACAGTATCTTTAGCTAAAAGCGAACACTGTTCTGTAATATAAATTATAGCGTAGCCTTCCTCCACCAGCCTATGTATGGATTTTTTAACCTCGTCAGCGTCATAAACAGGGAAAACATCAATTCCTAAAGCAGTAAAGCCCATTACGGTGTCTTTGTCTCCCAAAACCGCCACTTTATACATAAGCGCTCCTCAACCTTTCCTTTATTATATCGGTATTAATATTGTTCAGCTTACCATTTACAATTATCCTTACGGTTTTTACCTCTGTTTCAACAGCATAAATATATGCCAAAAGAGGTTCTACAGTAAGACTTTTGTATTTAGCCGTTCTCATAAAGCCCATTATATAATCATCGCAACTTTTTTCAAATACTGTAAAGCCACCATCCAGTTTTGAGCAAAGCTCGGCGTAAGCAGTGTCTTTAAACTCGCTCGAAACACCTTCAGAGTTAAACGCTTTTTTAAACACATCAAGGCTTATTGTTCCGCCGTATACAAATACAGACTCAAAATCCGATATACTTTTTTTCATACTCTTAACACGAGCATAGCTTTTAATATTTGTAATATCACAAAGCATACGCACATATTCCTCAACAAATTTAATTCCACTTTTTTTGGCTGTATTAAGCATATCATCAAAAGCCGCTCTATCCATAACGTTATCTATAATTTGTCCGTTTTGCGTTTTAGCATATCCATCATAACTTTCGGCTATGGCTTTAGCCATGTTGCCTGTAAGAAAAGCATAGTTTTTAGTATCAAAAGCCTCTTTCATATCCTTAAAAGGTATTATAGTACCACCAACTATATACTGCTCTCCATCTATGCCAGATATATCGCTTTTAACAAGCACTTTTAAATTTTGATAATCATTTTTAATCAAAAACACATCAATAAAGTTTTCTTTAGGAACAAGCTCACTAACGTTGTTATAAGCCCTTGAAAGCCTGTTTGATAAAGCCTTTTCATAGTTTTTGGCGTTTATATCATTTTCTTCGCCATATCCGGTTTCGGAAAGAATTTTAAACACGTCCTCAGCCGTTCTCGCCTCTATAAGCTGTGTGTAAGTCTTTTCCGTAATAAGGGAATTTTCAAGCATTCTAATTCGCGCCACAGCGTAAGGATAAATCTTTTCTTTTCCCATTATGGCACCTCCTTAAACAAACAGTATGCCCGCTGCAAGCTGTAATATGTCTTCCCTTTGTACCGAAATAATTGATTTAAAAGAGTAGTTATACTCTATATCACCATTTTTAACTATAAATCCGCCGTCAATATCTCTAACCTCACCACTAACTTTATAATCCATTTGAGATATTTCATCGCCAAAAGAGTCTTTATCTTTTTTAGATAAAATAATCTCACATTCAGAGTCAACATTAGCGTTTTTAATCATAGTGATAATTGTATCTTTATATTTATCACCAGATAATGAAAGCAGTTTGTTTTCGGCTTCTTTTAAAACTTCCTCAAGACACTCCTGTTTTTGAGATAATATAAGTTTTTTAGCTCTCATTTCAGCCGATGAAATTTCTTTAGCGACCGCTTTTTGAGCTTCTTGTTTAGCCATTTCATCAAATTTTGCTTTTTCCTTAGCCGCTTTAGTCTTGGCGGCTGTCATTATTTCATTAGCCTCATCATTTGCTTTAGCTATAACATCATCTGTTAAAACTTTGGCATCTGAAATAATTTTGTCTATAAGGGTCTGTCCGTTACCCATACTCATACGAGCTTATACCCCCTTTTCAAATTTTATATTATCATAATTAGAATGTAATACTGTTAATCATAAGGAATGATATAAGAAGTGCCAAAACTGCGTATGTTTCAACCATAGCCGCAAATATCATACCCTTAGCAAGCTCGCTTGGTTTTTTGCCTACAAGCATAATTCCAGCAGCAGCAGCTTTTCCCTGCGCTATAGCTGAGAATATACCTACAAGACCTATAGGAGCAGCAGCCGCAAATATATAAGCTCCTTGAGAAACTGTAATATCAAGCATTCCGTCTCCACCCAAAAGACCAACTTTAAGCAATATAATAAATGCTATAAGAAGACCGTATATTCCCTGTGTTCCAGGAAGAGCCTGAAGTACAAGCACCTGACCAAATTTGTTAGGGTCTTCAGAAACTACTCCAGCAGCAGCCTCTCCGGCTATACCAATACCAATAGCGCTTCCTATACCTGCTAAAGCCGCTAAAGCCGCTCCAGCCAACGCGTAAAACTGTCCGCTAAAATTGAATAAAGTTATTATTGCATCCATAATTATTTTTCCCTCCTTAACAACTGAACATATTTTGTTTTGGTGTTAAAGGGATTAAACGGTGAACCGCCACCGTCAAAAAACTTGCCAAAAAACTCCACATACTGCAATCTGCTTGAGTGTACAAATGTACCAAGCGTATTTATAGCAAGATTGAATGTATGACCTATAATAAATACAACAACCATAACAATTATTCCTATAAATCCGCCGCCTACCATTTTACCAAGTGTGTTTATAACCTGAGACACAACTCCTGTGGCAAGACCAAGCGCTAAAAGCCTTGAATAAGACAATACATCTGAAAGATAACTTGTTATACCGTAAAGACTTCCAAGACCTCCTGTAACTTTTCCAATTCCTTTTTTATTTCTTCCACCTGTAAGCAATATACCTACAGCGCCTACAATAGACATCCATTTTCCTATTGAAGAAAGACTTCCGCCTACAGCAAAAACTACTAATCCTATAAGCAGCACATACCAAAGAAATATATCGCATACAGCATCTAACATCTGACCGTTTTTAATAAGCATATACGCTTTAATGCCCATACCAACAAAAAGATGTATAGCGCCCAATATAATTGAAAATATCAAAAGCGTCATAGGTTCTTGAATAGGATTAAACCACATAGGTTCTATACCAAACATGTCTCCAAACCAGCCGCCAAACATAGCGCCCCAGAAAAATGTTGATATTCCGCAAAACATGAACATTTTGAAAAGACGTTTCATCATTCCTTCAAAATTAAACATTTTAAGTGCTATAAACGACACAACCGTAAGTATTAGCCCATAAGCCGCATCCGAAAGCATAAGACCGAAAAATATAAAATAAAACGGCGCTAAAAACGGCGTAGGGTCAATGTCATTTACCGAAGGAGTAGAGTAAAGGTCAGTTATCGCTTGAAAAGGCTCGGCAAGCGAGTTTTGTTTAAGCAATATAGGCATTTCCTCTCCCTTTTCATGTTCTGTTATCTCGTAGTAGCATCCATATTTATTAAGTATTTCCTCCAAAGCGTTTTGTGAGGCTTTTACAAACCAGCCATCAAAATAAAAAGTTTTATCCGTTCTTAACACATTTGATAATATCCTATGTCTATCCCTTTTAATTATAAGGCTGTCATAATAAAGCTCAAGTGACCCAATATCTTTTGATATACTTTTTAATTCATCTTCAGCTTTTAATATTTTTTCTTTTACAGCTTCAATTTCTGTTTCACATTTTGCCATGTTGTCTTTAGCCGTTCCAGTTATTCCAGCAAAAGCCACAGGGTTAAATCCCTCCTGCCTTAAAACAGATAATATTTCTTCTCTATCTTCTTTAAGACATACACATACAACATAAGTAATTTTATCATCTTTCGATACAGTCTCTAAAACAGCGCCACTTCCCACTGTGTTTAGCTTCTCGGCTATTTCATTCAAAACTAACGTTGAAGAAATTGTGCCATGTATAATAGATGAATATTCTGTTTGTTTAAGTTCAAGTGGAAAATCATAATCAAGCCACTGTTTAAGTTCTGTAATTTGTGTAACAAGATTATTTTCTTCCGATTTTAACGCTAAAACATTTTTATATTTTTGGTTCACTGACAAAGCAAAATCATCGTCTTTTTGAGGTTCTGATATTTTTTGCTCAAACTCACTTTCTTTCATAGGTTTTCTGCATTTAATAAGTGGTTTTTTGCCTACAAAATATTTATCAAGTACCTCTATAGCCGAAGAGACCTCAGAAATTTTTGTATCTGTGTCAAATTCGGCATTAATATCCGGGTCACGCTTTATAAGCTCTTTCCATTCAGTGTCGGATAATTTTTCGTCCTGTGGATTAATCTCGCATACACCCAAAGACATAATGTCTTTAAGAATATCAGATTTATTGTCATTTAGACCAATGACGCTAAGTTTGCTCATTTCAACTATCGCCATTTAAACCCACAACCTTTCCAATTACAGCCTCAACAGCCTTTTTAAAGTTTTTTTCGGCAACGCTTTTAATATTTTCGCATACTTTAGTAGCGTCTGCCATAATCTTGTCAACTTCAGGCTGGCTATCATTTATTGCTTTTTGTACCGCTTTTTTTTCATCCTGCTTAGCGTTTTGCCTTACATCGGCAATCAAAGCATCTGCTTTTGCCATAGCGTCAGCCTTTATTTTTTGAGCATCAGCCGCGGCGTTGACCTTAGATAAATTTATATTATTTTCGGTCTCAACAATATTTTTGATTACTTCAAAAGCCATTTTTAATCACCTCTCTTATATAAGCCATACCATATTAAATTTAATATAGCTCTGGCAATATTATGACTGATAAAAATATCAGTCTTTTTTATATTCATCCGCATAGCCGGAAAAATATACATATGTTGAGATAATAAAAACAAATTCACTTAACATAAAATAATATATGTTATTTTATTAACTATTTTTTATTTTGAGTTATATTTATAAATTTATTAAAAATATACATATTTTATAAAATAACATTGCTATTTTTTATAATTTTTTTTAATAAATTGCCTATATATCTCAGTTTTACAATAATTAATTATAAATTAATTAAATGGTTTTGTCAATATATAAACCCTTTTGTGACTTTTTTTAGTTTTAATAATACATTTTTTGATTTCAATGGTTTGTATAAAAATGTTTTATAAAAATAATTAATTTATTTTTGCCCATAAATTTTAGTTAAATACTATATTTTTGTTTCTTATATAATTGTTAAAAACTTAAAATATTTTAAGTTATCGTAAACACTAACTCTTAATTATTCACAGAAAAAAGCAATATTTATAAAAACATATGCTTATTTGTTTTATTGTTTTTTATTTAATACTATTGCGTCTATATTATAACCCAATTATTTTAATTAGCATAAATTTAAAAATGAAGCCGCTTGTAATCATATACTAACGACTCCACATAATTATTATAAATTTGCTATTTTAGCTTTTTAAAAAAAGTACTTATCTCTTTTTTTATATCCTCAGGCTTTTGTTGTTTTAATAAATACCCAGCCGGTTTTAACGGCATTACTTTTGTTATGCTGTCTAAATCGTTCTTACCGGTTAAAAATATTACTGAAATATCATTAAATTCTTTCTCGGAACGAAGCATTTCAAGCATTTGTTTTCCATCACAAACAGGCATTTCATAGTCCAGCAGCACCAAATCCGGTCTATTTATTGTTATAGCTCTAATTGCCGCTACACCAGATTCCGCCGTTGCTACATCATAATCATTGTCAAGCATCCGTTTAATCCCTTCTCGCAGTATTATCGAATCATCAACTACAAGTATTTTTTTCTTTTGAGTGTCACTCTCTTTTTCATTTCTTTCCATTAAATACTTGTCAACTTCATCCATAGCGGTTTCTTCTTCAATAGGTGTTCCAACACCTTTTTCAAGCAAGTAAGGCGCAATTACACAGTACGAAAAATACCCTGCTCCACCTGTATTAAACAGCAATCCTACTTGTAATCTTCCCCACTCAAGTATTTTTTGAAACTGTTCATAAGTCAGCAGACTTTCCTCTTTAAGTTCGTATGTTTCTGTATCTGGAAAGTGCTTCATAATACGTTCTACAAATTGCCGTGCCATATGTCTGGCGGCATGGAGCAGCATATTATCCAATCTATTGGAATGAAGCCCCATAACTTTTCCAACTGTATTTATAAGTAGTTTTTCTTCAAAAGCCAAAATAATTTCCTGTTTTTCTTTATATTTATCCTTAATATATACAAGACGGTAATATACACCCTTACCAAATTTTTCTCCGCAATAAGTGTCACTTATCATTTGAGACTCTAAATGAAACATATCAAATACAAGCTGAATTATTACTTTTTTAATAGCTTCAGTCTCTTCATATGAAAGAATATCTTTCCATTTTCTTTCCCGTTTTCCAGTAATTGAAAAATCCTCTGTAATTGTGTGTCCAATCAGCCAGCCTGTACAAACACCTAAAAAATGCTCCATAGCATCTTGAGAATAGTCTGTCTGCTCAAGCTCTTGTTCCAGTGCTGGAAGTGTATTTTCTCTAAATCCTGTGTGTATTCGTTTATGTTGTTCAAGCCCCTTGTAACCAATAGAAGCCATATATGCCTCTTCGTCCATAAAATGTTTAACCGCGTGCGATTTAAAAAATTTAATTCCCTCTTGACACGCCCATTTTTCGTTTTTTTCTTCCTCTTTTAGCAAAAACAGTTTATTAATAATTTTAAAAAGCCTCTGATGTTCCTTGTCTATAATATCTACACCGATATTATATTCTTTCCGCCATACAAATTTGGCACTCATGTAAAGTCCTCCTTTGCCGCAGTCAATAATATTTTTATAACCTTATTTATTATTATATAGTATTAGCATACAAATTGTGCATATTTTGACACCATAAATTTACAAAATTATCACAAATCTTTTATATCTTTAATTCTGCCATAAATTTCCGTTACTTTTTATACTTAACTTGTTAAATAAATATCAATTTATAACGTCTGTTTTTAATTTTAATACAAATAAAAACAAAATATTGATTTTTCTTTAGTTTTTATACTGTTGTGTTCATTTTTATTTTTATATTTATTTTAATTTTTAGCTTTATAACATTCATATTACGGTTTTAGGTCATTTTTTTTATTCATACAAAATAATAAATATTAATAGGTAAACTATTGCAATTCTTATATGATGTTTTTTGGGCTATTTTTTAACTTCTGTTAGTGCGTAATCCATTGATAGTTAATGTCTAATTATTGACAATTCAATGTCAAATATTCTATAATAAAGTTAAATTTTAGTGGGTTATGGTGCAATAAATTATAGTATTGGGGGAGTGTACTTAAATGAACAGCATTAGAAAAAAAATCACAATCTGTCTAATTTCAACAGTTCTCATCGCTCTGCTTGCTGTTGGTCTGTCTAGCATGGCACTCAACTATAGGAGTACGCTTGCTACAGTAGAACAAATGATGAGAGAAACAGCTGTACTTGCCGGAGAACGTATTGAGCAGGAATTAGGAGCATATAGAAATGTAGCTATGGATACAGGCTGTATTCCTCAGCTATCTGATGCCAATGTGTCAGTGGAAGAAAAACGTTCTATTATAGATGAAAGAGTAAGTATGCACGGTTTTCAGCGCGGTAATATAGTAGGTGCTGACGGAATTAGTATTTTTGATGGAAATGATTATTCTGACCGCGAATATGTAAAGCAAGCTATGAATGGAAATGTATATGTTTCTGAGCCATTAGTAAGCAAAATCACTGGCGAGCTTTCTATAATGGTTGCCGCTCCGCTTTATTCTGACGGCAATCAAAGTTCTAAAATTGTAGGCGTAATTTATTTTGTGCCTCCAGAGACATTTTTGAACAACATTGTCTCTTCTATAAAAGTAAGTGAAAGCAGCCACGCATACATGATTAACAAATCTGGTGACACTATTGCAGATAATACATTAGATACTATTACCACCCAGAACATTGAACGAGAAGCTGAAAATGACACGTCTTTAAATGAGTTAGCCGCAATACACAATAATATGCGTCAGGGCAATGAAGGCTTCGACAGTTTTAATACTTCTGCTGGTCCTCGGTTTGCGGCTTATGCCCCAGTTGGCGGTACTGACGGTTGGAGTGTGGCTGTTACAGCCATGAAAAAAGATTATTTGGCTGACACATACTTTGCCATGTTTGCTAATATAGCTGTTATGCTAATTTCTATAATAGTATCTGTATTTGTGGCGCTTAAATTAGCTAACAACATTAGCGTTCCTATGCGCGCTTGTGCTAAGCGAATGAAACAACTTGTTGAAGGTGATTTGGAAACTCCTGTGCCTCAAAGTCATGGTCATGATGAAACGGCTGAACTAACCAGGTCAACAGCAGATTTAGTGGAGGGGCTTAACGCCATAATTCACGACATAAGCTATATGCTTACAGAAATGGCTGGAAAGAATTTTGATATAAAATCTGCACGCCAAGACGCCTATGTTGGTGATTTTAATGGAATATTAAAATCTATACAAACACTAAAAGTACAGTTAAGTGCTACAATGAGTCAAATAAATTCAGCAGCTACTGAAGTTTCTTCCGCTAGTGACCACGTTTCTGGTGGTGCCCAAGTTTTAAGTCAAGGCTCTATGACTCAAGCAAGTTCGGTTGAAGAATTAGCCGCTACTATTGGTGAAATATCAACCAGCGCAAAACAAACCAGTTCCGCCGCAAAACAAGCAGAACATTTTGTGGAGCAGGCTGGTATGCAGTTGAATATAAGTGTTGAACATGTTAGCGATTTGAATAACGCTATGGAAAAGATTTCTAGTTCTTCCAAAGAAATATCAGCTATTATAGAAACTATAGAAAGCATAGCATTTCAAACCAACATTTTAGCTTTAAACGCTGCTGTAGAGGCTGCACGTGCTGGTGCTTCTGGCAAGGGTTTTGCTGTTGTTGCTGATGAGGTACGTAATCTTGCGTCTAAATCTGATGAGGCTGCTAAGGCTACTAAAGAATTGATTGAACACTCTATTAAATCAGTCTCCGAAGGCGGAGAAGTTGTATCAAAAGTGACAGAGTCTCTTGAACGCACAAGCACTTTTGCCGGCAATGTATCTACACAAATGAATATTGTAGTGGATGCCATAGAAAGACAGACTTTAGCTATTGAACAGGTAAACACAGGTGTAGACCAAATTGCTTCTGTTATTCAAACAAATAGCGCAACATCGGAACAAAGTGCTTCTGTTAGCCAACAGCTGTTAGAAGAAGCAACTAACCTAAAAGAATTAGTAAATCAATTTAATCTTGCAAAAGACTAAAAAACAAAAATGTTATAATTTTAATTTATAATAGTTGGACTAAGCTCAAAAAAAGCGGTGTGTTATTCATATCACATCGCTTTTTTAATATTAATTACCCAACTGCATAATATTTTTTGTAAATATGTAATACATTCATTTCAAAATTTCAAATCATTTATTATAAATTCGCGAGCATATCCGTTTGCTTTTTTAGCTCTTCCACAATTTCTTTATTTGTGTCCATACGTGCCGCAATATCCGTCATATTTCCCACCATACTTCGTGTGCTTCCTGCCACACCTGCAATACCATTCGCGCCCTCATCAATAGCCTTTGTAATACTTTCAATAGACAATGCTATTTCATTCATAGAATTTCTCAAATGTTCTGCTTTTTGATTAAACTCATCCATAGCATCTTCAATATATGTAGCATCTTTTCTATACTGTTGTCCAGATGCTATAAACTCACGAAATTCTGTCAAAATAGTTTTATTCAAGTAATCCACCAAATCCTGAACATTTCCTGAAAGATTGTATACCGCTCCTGTAACATTCTTGTTAATTTTTTGAATACGTCCAGCTGTTTCACCACATAAATCCGCAAGCGCCCTAATTTCATGCGCCACAACAGCAAATCCCGCCCCCGCGGCTCCTGCTTTAGTAGCCTCAATAGATGCATTAAGCGCTATAAGATTTGTATTGTCCGCTATTGCCAAAATATCTTTTACTAAAATATTAATTTGTTCAACACTTCGACTATTTTCAATGGCTGTGTTTAACACTGTTAGCATATCAGCCACTTTATCGCTAATATTTTTAGTATTCATCTGAGCTGATTGCTCCATTTCATTGGCTCTGCTCTTCATATTTACAGAATATTTTGTAATTTTAGAACATTCCTCTGCAATGTTATATACATCTTTTTTTATGCTTGCCACACTTGTATTTATGTCAGATGCACTGTCTGCTACCTGATTAATATTGCCTGAAAGTCTTTCCGCTAATAAATACAGCTCCTTTGCGCTTTTGTTAGATGTTTTTGTTCTTTCTCTTACCTCTCCTACTACAGTATCAACACGTTCCGAACTTAATTGAAGTGTAACCATTACACTCTTTATTGGCTTTACTACATACTCCATAATCATTTTAATAGCCGCAAAAGCCAAAATAAAACACAACACCATAGATATAACACTTATTATAAGAGATATAACATAAACTATACTAAGTCCTTGTCTTGCTGTTTCAGTTCTTGCCGTAATAGAATTATACAATTCTGCTATATCATTCTCAATAGCTCCTCCATACATCGCCACATCGCCATTGGCAAGAGCATAAGCCTTTTCAGTATTACTGTCAGCACTGGCGCATAGCAGAAAAACAAGCGAATGTTTAAAAGAGTCATAATTATTCATCAATTCATTATATAAACCATTTTCTTCCTCATTTACATATACACTATATGTTTCAAGTACACTTTCAAGACTTGCCTCTTCATATTTAATTTCTGTCACAACTTCAATCATTGTGTCATAATCTGTGGCAATAATATGAGATAGAGCCATTTTGTGAATATTCATTGTTGAACGGCGTATTTCTGCTAAAAGTGTTTTTCCCTCCATATAATTATATACAATTTTAGACGCATTTGAGTTTACATTATGTATGCTGAAAACAGCCAGAACATTAGAAATAACTGCAACTACTCCCAACAAAATAACCGGCAGTATCAGCCGCTGCTGGATACTGAATTTTTTATTCATTACTATCCTCCCTAAAATTCGTTTAATTGTAAATACATCAAAATAAATTATCTTGCTGTAACACCTTCAACCATTTTATCTAATTGTTTTTGCAAATCCTCTTCTGCTACATTTTCAGAAGCTATATTTCCAGCAAAAGCCGCCACAGGGTCCCAAAATTTTCCTCCTATTCTTTGTAGCTGAGAAAATTCTGACTGTTCTAAAAGTGCCGATATAGCCGGAGATTGCTGTACTTCTATTGAAGACGCCGCTTTAATATTTGACGGTCCTTGCCCCCTCATACTAAAACGCAGTTTTTGATTTTTTTCATTAGTTATCCACTCCGCTAATTTACATGCCCATTCATAATACTTTGAATACGAGTTGACACCTACTAATTTACAACCAGAAAAAGAAGCCATTTGTATTTGACTGTCACCGCATGTATATGTAGGCAGTTTAGTCGCTCCTGTATAATCACCCCACACTTGTTGTATAGCAACAGCATTCCAAACTCCGCTTACGCCGGCAATAACTGTTCCGTCTTGCACTCCCTCCAAAAATTCTGTATCATTTCTATTTGAAAAAGCAGGACTTTTGGCAATATTCATCATTGCCCTTGCTACATCTATACCTTTAATATCTCCTTCTTTTCTGTTCCATGTACAATAATTTGTAATACCATCATCATTTAAACCTATTTCCATACCTGTATTCCCAAAAAAAGAATAAACATACCATGCCGAAGACCAATCCATAGAAAACAGTTTACCTTCAGACGCCGCTGTCTCCAAAATACTATCAAGCTTTGCAACATCTTCTTCGCTAAAATATCGTTTATTGTAGTATAGAAAATATCCATTATCTGATGTTAGTGGATAAGCATAAACTGTATTACGTACAATAGCAGCCTCAGCCGCCGCCGGTATATTATATTGTTTTACAGCCTCGGCATCTTCAACTGGTTCAAGCGCTCCAGCCGCCGCTAAGGCACTTAATTGGTCATCTGCAAATGTAAATACATCCGCTCCCTCTTCCAAATTATCTAACAGCGCATCCTTACAGCCAGACTCTCCCTGTACTGCAAAAGTAATATTAAAATCCGCCTCTCCTTGATACTCTCTTTTAAATGAATATATCATTTCTTCTAAAAGTTCTTTATCCTCTTCCGCGCCCCATAGCAATAGTTCTACTGTTTCTTTATTATTCAAAGAGTCACTCTCAACAGCCTCATTTTTTTCACACCCTACCAACGACACCATAAATAAAGCTGTTAAAATAATTGCCGTTAGTTTTCGCTTCATTTAATTACCATCCTTTCATTTCATACTGCAAAACACAATTTATACCATAATTAAAATAATTCCATTTTTGAAAAAAATTATAGCATTTTTACAGTCTGTTATCAATACTGTTTTGATTTACCAAATAAACAAACTACAAATTTATATTCTAAATCATGTTCAAATAAATCATTTTTTTATACTTATTAGTAATTTTTATTAAAAATTTTCTAAAAAATATTATCAAAAATTTATATGTTTAAAAAAATAAAAAATCAGTGATACTACAAAAAGCTCACTGATTTTCATTTATTAGTATTTATAAAATAATATATAAAAAGCATAATTTAGGCTAAAAATATAAATATGCTTTTTTATCAGAAAATCTATTTGCTTAATGTCTCCGCTTGCAATCTATCAAATTCTGCCATACATTCATCAACAGTTGCTCCATTCAAAAGATTACGCACAATTATACATGTATTTCCCCACTGCTCTAATTTCATTCCCGCGTTGGAGCCAAGCACATAAACATTTTCTTCTACCCTGTCATTAAGTGGTTTTAAAGCTGGTATACAGTCAACCTCTACATTTTTTGATGGCGATATAACTTTATTAGTTTCTGTATAAATTTTGAGTGCTTCGTCTGAAATTATTGTATTTAAAACATCCATAGTATCATCAAAATGTTCACTTCCAACACCCACAGCGTAGCCTGTTATTGCCACAACAGGCATTTGACCTAATTTGCTTGGAAAACCAATTACACGCATTTCAAAATCAGGGTTTCCATAAGCAGTTTCCGAATTTGCCGCTCCCCAATATGCCATTACAATAGGCGTTTTTTGAGCCATAAAATCAGGTCCTTCACCTTCAATAGCTTCGTAAGTATATGCCTTTTTAGCGTCAATATATCCCTTATCAATTAGCTCTTTCAAAAATTCAAACCCTGTACGCATATAATCGCTGTATTTTCTTTCTCCATTATTAAGAGCCTCTACTTCTTCACTTGTATGTCCACCGTTATATAAGTCAGCATACGCTTGTGCAAAAACAAAATTTTCAAGCCACCAGCGATTTGCGCCAACAGGAGTTTCAATGCCATTTTCTTTAAATACTCTACAGCATTCAATAAATTCCTCAGGTGTTTCTGGCAATTTAATATTATATTTATCAAACATATCTTTATTTACAAATAATCCATTAACCACCACTTCTTGAGGTATAGCCACTAACTTTCCATCGACAGTATTGGCTGTTTTTACAACTTCTCTCAAATTTTTGGCATTATCAAGTACTGATAAATCTGCCAGCTTGCCCTCATTTCCTAATATTTGTATAGTGTCAGGATTTAATAAATAAAAATCATCCATATTATTTCGTACCCTGTCAAGAGACACATCGTCATATGTCTTTTCTTGATAGTTTTCGGCTGTATATGTTCTATACTCAACAGTTAAGTCTAAATTTTGTTCAGCTATACTTATTGTTTTATCAAATGCGTTTCTTGCCATATTGTCAAGACCTGGATTTGATTTTTCCATAGGTCCAAAAAGGTTAATAACTTTTCTTTCTTTTTGTTCATATATCATAAGATTACTATTTTTCTTATCATTTGATGAACAAGCCACAACTGTAAACATAATAACTCCAGCCATAAAAAATGACAGTATTTTTTTCATCTTCATATACTATTCCTTTCTTTTAACATAATGGCTTATTGTCTTTTTTAATAGCTCCATATCAATCGGTTTTGATATATGCGCATTCATTCCACAATCAAGAGCATTCTTCACATCTTCAGCAAAAGCATTTGCTGTCATAGCAATAATCGGTATTTCTTCAGCATATTTACTTTTTAATGCGCGAATAGCCTTTGACGCGTCATACCCGTTCATAACTGGCATTTGTATGTCCATCAAAATCGCGTCAAACTCACCCTCTGCAGAATTTGAAAAACGTTCCACAGCTAACTGTCCGTTTTCAACAATTTGACAGTTTATTCCTTCTATTTCAAGAAGTTCAGCCAAAATTTCAGCGTTAATTTCATTATCTTCTGCCGCAAGAATATTAATTCCCCTCAAGCCCTCAATTTCTTCAGCTTTTAACAAATTGTTTTCTTTATTTAATTTTGTTCGCATTTCAATAACTTTTTCTTTAAATGTAGATACAAAAAATGGTTTGGCAAGTATACCTACATTTCCTATATCAAACACTTCTTCTTGTATTTCATATCCATCATAAGCTGTTAAAAATATAATTGGCACTTGCTCTTTTATAATTGTTCTAATACTTCTTGCTGTTTCAATACCATTCATTTCTGGCATTTTCCAATCAAGCAAAACCATATCATACATTTTATATTCACTTTCAGCCTTTTGTATTAAACTTATAGCATCTTTACCGTTAAGAGATGTATCAACTGCAACTCCTGTATCTTTCATTAAAATCTCAATAGTTTTACATATTTCTTCATCATCGTCTATTGCCAAAATTCGTGAAACTCCGCTTTTTTCCCAAAATTGATTGTCATATTTAATATCTGGTATCCTAAGTTCCAACTCAACTCTAAAAAGGCTGCCTTTATCAACTTCACTAAAAACCTCTATTGTTCCACCCATAAGCTCCACAATGCTTTTTGTTATTGCCATGCCAAGCCCTGTTCCTTGAACTTTATTTGTAGTGCTGTTTTCTGCTCTTGTAAATGCCTCAAATATTGTTTTTAAATATTCCTGTGTCATTCCATATCCATCATCTTCAACTTCAATTCTAATATGCTCATACTGGTTTGACCGTTGTTTAAGCCCGATAAGTCTAAATTTAATATTTCCTCCTTTTGGAGTGTATTTTACAGCATTTGAAAGCAGATTTATCAAAATTTGGTTAATTCTTGTTTCATCACCAATTAAATACTCGTGTTTAATGCCTGTTACTGTAACATCAAAACTTTGTTCTTTAGCTTTTGCCATAGGGCGTATAATTGCATCAACAGAAGACACAAGATTATTAAGTGTAAACTCTCCTATTGTAAGCGCAACTTTTCCGCTCTCAATTTTAGAAACATCTAAAATATCATTAATCAAACTAAGTAAATGCTGACCTGAAGCAGTGATTTTTCTTGTATACTCTCTTACTTTAACAGGATTATCAGCATCTTTGTCAAGCAAAGTTGTAAATCCAAGAACCGCATTCATAGGCGTACGTATATCATGTGACATATTTGAAAGAAATGTCGTTTTTGAACTGCTTGCAATTTGGGCAGCCCGTAAGGCTTCTGACAGTTGTTTATTGTATATTTCCCTTTCTTTTTCTCTTTCCTCTCTAATTTTATTCTGCTGTCTGTTGTTAAAGTAGTACAAAATACAGCATAACAAAAATGCTATCAACATAACTAATACAACAATAAATATATTTTGATTTACGCTTCTTCCTTCCTGCTGAATTGCCTCAATAGGAACATATCCAATTAAATAAATTGTACCATCATTAACTGACCACATATAAATTAATGAGTTTTTGTATTGTATATCATGATAAAACATTATATTTTTTCCAAGACTTACACAGTCAGATACTTCTTCTTGAAGTTTTGTTTCAAGAATATTATTAGCACGATAAAAATCTTCAAGATTTACATGACCTGCGTCACGTTCACCCATGCCTTTTGGATTTAAAACAAGCCTTTCACTTTTAGCATCCATAAAATAAAGCATTGCTTTTCCATTATAAAACTCATCTGGAAGAACTTCATCAAATGAATCATAAATATATTCGATATAAAGTGTTGCAAACTCTTTGTCATTTTTTATAATAGGGCATTTCATTGTATATGCCCATGTTCCCATACTATTTATATAAGATTTGGAAATAGGCAGTCCATCAACCGTTTTTCCGGCTGAAAAATCAAGTTCTTTTTCGGAAAATACTTCTCCATTGTTAGATACACCCTCATACTGTCCATACAATATAATCGACATTTTTACCATTGTCTTATTTTTGTCATAAGACAAAATAAATTTCTCAGGATTATCCGAACCTAATATTTCATGCGCAATCATTTTTTGAACCTCGGCTTCTTTAATAAGTATAGCCTCAACTGTTCCCTTTATAAGGTTCAAACTTTCACTTAAATTATGAATTGCGGATGAGGACATCTCCACAGATATTTTTTTTGCAACAGAGAATACAACCACTCCTAAAATACAAAAAACCAATATAATAGAAATAAATAAAGGAATTCCTTTATCTGCTCCGCCACGTTTTCTTTCCATTTCAATCTCCATTCCGCCGTATTTTATTTAAACAACGACAATATTACAAAATGCTAAAGATTTAAATCATATAACCATATAAGCTGTAACTTTTTTGCAGCCAAAATGTATAAAAATTCATATAAATGTAAAAAAAATAATATGTACCAAAATTTACTAATAAAATCTATTTTTAAAATTTTTGTGATAATACAAATTAGTTTTTATTTTTAAACACACTAAAATAAAAATGTAACTTGTACATCCCATTCATATCTATAAATATCAAATTTATTTTTTCTACAATATATTATAATTTTGCTCGCAATATTATGTTACAAATTATGTATAAAAATATTTATTGATTTTTAGTTTTATACTGCTAAAAATCGATTCCACTTTTAAATATTATATCGTCTTAATTATTTTACTGTCAATAATATTTACAAAATATACAAGCGCAGCGATATATATTTTTACATAATAAACGCTGCGCCAATGTTTCTTAATATATTGTGTTATTTATTTGTTATAATTTTATCAACTTTTTATATAATTTTATTACAATATAGTCAAATTTATATTTTAGACAATAATTTGGCGTGATTTATTACTCTTCCTCTAAGCGTAATACGCTCATAAATGCCTCTTGAGGCACATCTACACTTCCAATTTGTCTCATACGTTTTTTACCCTCTTTTTGCTTTTCCAAAAGTTTTCTCTTTCTCGATATATCACCGCCGTAGCACTTAGCCAAAACGTCTTTTCTCATTGCCCCAACAGTAGTTCTTGCCACTATTTTACTTCCTATGCTTGCCTGTATAGGTATTTCAAAAAGGTGTCGCGGTATTTCTTTTTTTAATTTTTCACATATTTTGCGTCCTCTTTCAACAGCCGAGTCTTTAAAAACTATAAACGAAAGAGCGTCAACAAGCTCTTTGTTTACAAGTATATCAAGTTTTACAAGCTCTGATTCTTTGTATCCTTCAAGGCTGTAATCAAAAGACGCATACCCTCTGCTTCTTGATTTTAAAACATCAAAAAAGTCATATATAACCTCGTTAAGCGGTATATGATAAATAAGCATAGCCCTTGTATCGTCAAGATACTGCATACTTTCATAAATACCCCTTCTTTGCTGACAAAGTTCCATAATAGAACCAATATAATCTTTTGGAAGTATTATCTCCGCTTTTACAATAGGCTCTTCCATTTTTAATATTTTAGTAACATCAGGCATATTGCTTGGGTTGCTTATTTCAATAATATTTCCGTCTGTCATATAAATTTTATATATAACACTTGGCGCTGTTGTAACTAAATCAATATTAAACTCTCTTTCATGTCTTTCGTGTATAATCTCAAGATGAAGAAGACCTAAAAAACCACATCTAAACCCAAAACCCAAAGCTATAGAAGTCTCCGGTTCAAAAAACAGAGACGCATCATTAAGCTGTAATTTTTCAAGAGCATCTTTAAGCTCGGGGTATTTAGCTCCGTCAGCCGGAAAAATACCGCAATACACCATAGGGTTTACCTTTTTATATCCAGGCAAAGGGCTATTAGTAGGGTTGTCCGCCTCTGTAACAGTATCTCCAACTCTTGTATCAGCCACATTTTTAATGCTCGCAGTAATATATCCAACATCGCCCGCTTTAAGTTCGGCACATGGTACAAGCCTTCCAGGATTAAAATAACCTACCTCAACAATATCAAACTCTTTACCTGTAGACATAAGCCTAACTTTAGTACCTTTTTTTACAATGCCATTCATAATTCTTACAATTACTATAACTCCCTTGTAAGAGTCATATACTGAGTCAAATATAAGCGCTTTTAAAGGCGCGTTCTCGTCTCCTTTTGGCGCTGGAATGTCTGTTACTATTCTCTCAAGAACGCTTTCTACATTCAATCCATTTTTAGCGGAAATAAGAGGGGCATCTTCAGCCGGTATACCTATAATATCTTCTATTTCTTTAATAGCCATTTGAGGATTAGCGCTTGGCAAATCTATTTTATTTATAACTGGAAGTATCTCTAAATTGTTGTCTATGGCAAGATATACATTAGCCAAAGTCTGAGCCTCAACACCCTGCGCCGCATCTACTATAAGTATAGCCCCCTCACAAGCCGCAAGTGAGCGTGACACTTCATAATTAAAATCAACATGACCTGGAGTATCTATAAGATTAAAAATATATTCTTCGTTATCATTAGCCTTATAAACAAGCCTTACAGCCTGAGATTTTATAGTTATTCCTCTTTCTCTTTCTATATCCATATTGTCAAGGATTTGTTCTTGCATTTCTCTTTCGGTAAGCAGACCAGTTTTTTGTATAAGCCTGTCCGCCAAAGTGCTTTTTCCATGGTCAATATGCGCCACAATACAAAAATTTCTTATTTTATCCTGTCTTGATAAAGACATATATTTTCCTCCTAATACTTAAACAAATTCTAAACACAATTTTGAATGATTATAACAAAAATTTACTCTTTCTTCAAGACAAGCTAAAAACTATTATTAATATTACTTCAAAAATTGAAACATTAAATATTATTTTTCATTCTATAGTTTCAAAGAGCGCCTTAGCAAAAATATTTAAAGAGCCTTCAACCTCGTCAATAGTGTTTTTCTCATTTCCTGCCTCAAGTAAAAACGAGCATGGCATAATATTAAGGCTATATCTATAGGGTTTTATGTATATATTCTTCATAACATCGGCTATTTTATCGGCGTTACGTTTTAGATCAACGCTGTACGCCAAATTTTGGTCTATATACTCATTCTCAACTCCGGCGTCAGCTTTTTGACCATTGCTGTTTAAAGCGCAAACTCCGTTTACAAGCATAATTTTAGAAATATTTTCCCCTTTATAATAAACTGTGTTAGGTTCAATTCCATTGTAGCTATCACGGTGCAAATCTATAAGTATTTTTATATCAGGATATTTTTTAATAAGTTCTCTAACGCCATTTTCACTCCTCTCATAACTTCCTTCAATACTTACTTTACCATTAACAATATTATATTGAGAAACATCATGCACAACACCAACACCATAATTATTTGATATTATATTGGCTAATTTATTGCCAGCGTCAATTACAGTGGCTTTTTCGCCATTTTCATTTTCGGCGTAGCTCTCACTTGAGTGTGTGTGAAAAATAAGTACTTCTGGAGTTCCGTCTTTTTTTAGTTTAACACCTTTTTCTACATTAGTAAGCCTTTTAATATCCAAAAGTCCTTCTTCCACATACGCTGTAGACTCAATAGAAAAAACACTTTCTTCAGTTTTATTATCTACTTTATAATTTTTTAATACTCTAAAACCATATATTAAAACCGCTATAGCTAATACAGCTAAAATAAACTTTTTTAGACTTTTCTTTTTAGGCGCATTTATATTTTTTATATTACACCGTTTTTTATTGCGTTTAATATGTATAGGTAATTTTATAGTTTTAAATAAAAGCATAACTCTCCCCCTATTTTTATTTTCAAATTTTGTTCTAAGCTGTATACTATATATTAAAGGAGGAGTAAATATATGAATACTGTTAAAATTATTATTAAAAAACGTAATAATATACCACTTTCTCAAAAAGAAATAGAATATATTATAAAAGGTGCTGTAGAGCATACAATACCAGACTATCAGCTTTCTGCATTTTTAATGGCGGCTTTTATAAACGGTTTAAATGATGACGAAACATTTTTTATTACAAATGCCATGCTTAAAAGCGGACAAACACTTGTTCTTTCAAATATACAGTCAATAAAAGCTGATAAACACTCTACCGGCGGCGTTGCTGACACCACAACGCTTATACTTTCTCCAGCGGTAGCCTCACTTGGCGTGCCTGTTATAAAAATGAGCGGAAGGGGTCTTGGTTTTTCTGGCGGAACAATAGACAAATTACTGTCAATACCTGGTTTTAAAACAGATATAACTGTTAGTGACGCTCTTAATTTAGCACAAAAAAGTAATATAGTCATTATGGGACAAACAAAAGACATAGTTCCTGCCGATAAAATACTATACTCTCTTAGAGATGTAACTGGTACAGTTGAGAGTATACCGCTTATAGTAAGCAGTATTGTATCAAAAAAAATCGCCACTAACAGCGATGTTATAATATACGATGTAAAATGCGGCAGCGGCGCATTTATGAAAGATATAAACTCCGCCCGCTCTCTTTCAGAAAAACTTATATCAATATCAAAAAAATTTGGCAAAAGAGCTGCCGCTATAATATCGTCAATGGAACAGCCATTGGGCAATAACATAGGCAACTCGCTTGAGGTTATAGAGGCTATAGAAATACTTAAAGGCAATTACTTAAGTTCGGATTTATATAATTTGGTTCGTGTTTTGGGTGGCGTTACACTTTTTTGCTGTCAAAAAGCCACAGATATTCAATCTGGAAGTGAAATGATTGACAATGCAATAAAAAGCGGATATGCTCTCGAAAAATTTATCGAGTTTATATCCCAGCAGGGCGGAAATACCGACATAATAAATGATTACTCACTTTTACCTCAATCTAAATACAAAAAAGAATTTTTAGCGAACGAAACAGGATATATATCCAAACTTGATGCCCAAACAATAGGCATGGCCTCTGTAGAAACAGGTGCAGGAAGAAAACAGAAAGATGACTATATAGACTTTGGAGCCGGAATAATAATTAACTCAAGAATTGGGGATTATGTTAAAAAAGGCGATATTATAGCCACAATTTATTCATCGTCACAACAAAAACTAAATTCGGCGTATAATGAGTTTATATCAGCAGTTGAAATAAACAGAAACAAACCGCCAAAACAAAAACTTGTTATTGACGTTATAGTATAAACAAAGGAGGTTTTAATATGAAAAGAGCCATTATAATTGTTTTAGACAGTGTTGGAATAGGCGCTTTGCCCGATGCCGCAAAGTATGGAGACGAGGGCACAAACACACTTGTAAATATTAAAAAAGCTCGTCCAAATATGCTTTTAAAAAACTTATCATCTCTTGGCATAGGCAATATTTCTGGTGCCGAAATTTTAGGAAAAGTGCAGTCTCCCACAGGCTGTTTTGGAAAAATGGCAGAGGCGTCAAACGGCAAAGATACAACAACTGGTCATTGGGAGATAGCCGGCATAATAACCGAAAACCCATTCCCAACATTTACTAAAACAGGTTTTCCTTACGATGTAATGCGTCAGCTTGAAAATGACACAGGTGATATGGGGTTTTTGGGAAATTTTGCGGCATCTGGAACAGAAATTATAAACATATTAGGAGACGAGCATGTAAGAACCGGTTTTCCTATAGTTTACACATCAGCCGACAGTGTTTTTCAAATAGCTGCCCACGAGGATGTTGTTCCTGTTGAAAAACTTTACTGGATATGCGAAAAAGCACGTAATATACTTAAAGGACCATATGCAGTGGCAAGAGTAATAGCTCGACCGTTTACAGGAAAAAGCGGAAATTACACACGCACAAAAAACAGGCGTGATTTCTCTTTAGAGCCAACGGCTGATACAATACTTGATTTAATACAAAAAAGCGGTCAAAACGTAACGGCTATAGGAAAAATAGAGGATATATTTCAACATAGAGGTATTACAATAGCCGAGCATACAACAAATAACAATGATGGAATTGAAAAAACTATAGAGTGTATAAAAAATAACTCTAATGGTATAATATTTACAAATCTTGTTGATTTTGACATGGTTTATGGACATCGCAACGACATAGACGGATATAAAAATGCTCTTGAGTATTTTGACAGCAAACTTCCTGATATTATTTCGGCGCTTAAAGATGATGACATTTTGTTTATAACCGCTGACCATGGCTGCGACCCTACAATGCCTGGTACAGACCACACAAGAGAATATGTTCCGGTTTTGGTTTACGGAAAGTCAATAAGAGCTGGCATTGATATTGGGGTAAGAAATACTTTTGCCGATTTAGGAAAAACCGTACTTGATTATCTTAATATCGAAAACAAAATTTCTGGAACTTCATTTTTAAATACTATAAACTGAGGAAAAAATTATGGTTGAAAGAATAAAAATTAAAAATATAAATCCTAATCCCGAAAACGGTATATACATTACCCAAAAAGATAAAAACAATTTTATTATTTTTACATTTATAACTGTAGTTTTATACACAATCCTTTTATTATTCCGCAAAAAATAAAACAGACGGCACATTAAAAGTGCCGTCTTTGTTTTTTAACATTTTGTTATAAATCAATTCTGCTGTATTTATAACATTTTTAAAATTATTTGTTTTTCTCTGTTATGCCAATCCACGCATTATATGCCTCTGGGTCAGACTTTTTAAGAGCGTTTTTCCAATCAGAATAGCCGTTTTTAAACATATTAATTGTTTTTGCATAACCATAAGCTCTGCTACTTTGGCTTATTTGTTTAAGCTGTTCAACAGTGCTATTCCAACTTTTCATAGCTCTACCCATAGCTTCGCCTTGCTTTTTACGTTCAACACTTGTTTTGTCAGTTATATCAATACTTGAGACTCTTTGCTCTAACGGCTTTGATGCATTTGCGTCAAGTGAGAACATGTTTGTTATATCTTTAGCGTTTGCAAGAGCCTCTGCACTGACTGATAACTTATCAAAACGGCTAATACCATTTATTTTCTCTGCTGGCTGCCCGTCTTCGACCGTTTGATGTACCGGGTCAAAATCAATTTGTTTGACAAAAGTAGAATTTTTCACCAATTCAGTTGGGAGTTGGCTGACTCCTGTTTGAGATATTATAAAAGACATATCCTAAAATCCCCCCCCCTTCCAAAATTATTAAGGTTTTTTATTATATTTATAAATTACCTCATTTATATATTCGGCATATAAATTAAAAAAATTATACACTTTAACTTAAATTATGTGTAAACATAAACTAAAACTATCTATCCAATAATACTTACACATAATAGTCAATGTTAAAGTTCTTTTACTTTCTTTTAAGTAATGAAGAAAAGCAAAGTTTTTTGAGTCACTTTATACTTATCCATAAAAAATTCCAGTTATTTTTGAAGGTTCATTTCAAACCTCTCAAAAAATCCTACAAGCTCTCCGTTTTCGTCTCTTACAGGGTTTAAATAAAATCTCTGATTGTCAACGGATACGCCTAAAAATATTTCATTAGTATGCCCTTTCATCTTTTCTACAGCTTGCTTAATCTTCTCGCGTGAGGACTCGTTGTGGCAGTCGAAAATGGAACGCCCAACAAGTTCTTTATATCCTCTAACATCATAATAATGGTATTTTGCCGCTTTATTCAAATATCGTATTACATAATCGGCGTCCACAAATACAATTTTGTACGGATAGCTGTCTAATATGTACTCAAACATTTTTTCTCTTTCCATAAATATTTCCCCTTCTTAAATAACATATTAAAAACTTTGTCACTTTCTAAGTATATTTGTTAAAAGCTCTCCCTCACTGTTAAACTCAAGCTCAAAGGGTTCGCTCTCTATAGAAAGATTAGATTTGCTCTTTGTTTCCTCGAGCATTGCCTCTGATACCAAAATATCTTCAATCTCAAGTGAGTTGTCAATAATTATAATTCGTGGGTTATCATAGTCAATTTCAAGTGAGCTTGCTATACAAGATTTCATAACTTCTTCATCACTGTCTACAATAACAGGTATACGATAAGGTGCTAAACCATATCCAGTAATGGCGTTAGGATATGTCGCGTCAAAACTTACTTTTTTATAAAATCTCATAGGAGCAATGTCGGCTCTTCCCATTCCAGTAGCGTTTCCGTGAGACTCATCACTTAAATCAAGTATACCTAATCTTTGAGACTCAATTCCCATTTCCAATTTTGGATTAGCACATCTTCCAACAACATTAGGGTCCATTCCAGCGCCAGTGTAGTTTTTGCCTATAGCCCTTACAATAAGTGTATCGCAACTGTCGTACATAAGCCTTGACATAGCGGCTTTAGCTTTTTTAAGTAACTCTGGCTCTTTTACAGGTATCTCGTCACCTGTAAGCACTTGAACATCAAAAGTTTTATCAAGAGCATTTTCAAGTAACGCCACACCCATTACAATATTTGTCTTTTTTATAACCTCTTTAGCATTTTCTCCTATACGATGAGACATAAAGTCATCACCTTTTGAGTGGCATATATAAGCACCATATTGTTTGCCTATACCTATAGTAAGCATTTTCATAAGCCCGCTCTCATACGGTCCTTGAAAACTTGTATGAGCCTTAACCCTGTTAAGCACAATAATTCCGTCTGCTTCTGACGCGTTTTTATCTATACATACATCAAAATCATCTGGAGGCGCTATATGCCCAATTTTAACTGTTTCCATAGATGAAAGTATTTTACAGCCCATACTCTCTTCTGTAATTCCAAGACTTTCCAAAATCTCAATTTGTCCCTCAGCAGTAGCACCGCCATGACTTCCCATAGCCGGAATTAAAAATGGCTCAGCTCCTACTGATTTTACATAATCTACAAGAGTTTTTGTTACAAACGGCATATTTGATATTCCACGGCTGCCGCATGTAATGCAAATTCTTTGACCTGGTTTTATTTTTCCTTTTATTTCATCTCTTTCAAAACCTTTGTTTAATATATCCAAAATTTGACTTTCATTAAGCTCATTATGCTCAAAAATTTGGTGCACTCTAACAAATTTTGGAAGTTTGATATGATTTACAAGATTTGTTATTCCAGACATATATATCCCCCTTATAATAAAACTATATCCAGAGCCATATAAGAAGCAAAACTTCATCACAGCACTGGATATATTAATTATTTTTTTACAATAAAATAACTCTTACGCCCCATAACCCATTATAAGTTTTGGAAGAAGCATAGACGCTGGTGACCAGTATGTAACAATAAGAAGTACAGGAAGCCAACCAAATAAGAGATAAGCCATATTAGGCGCCATCATGTCTTTAACTTCGGCATCCATAACACGTGCCGAAAGATATATTTTAGGCGCACAAGGAGGCGTAACATTACCAAAACCAAGGTTTACAGCTATTATAGACGCAAACTGTATAGGGTCCATTCCAAGCTCTCTAACAACAGGCACAAGTATAGGTGTAACAAGAAGTATAGCCGCTGTATCGCTCATAAGCATACCTATTATAACAAGGAATACATTTATAAGAAGAAGCTGTGCAAAACGGTTTGTTGTAATATTAAGAAGTAATTCCACAAGCATTTGAGGAAGTTTTTCATCTACAAATATACGACTTAACACACTTGTACCAAATGATGTAATAAGTATTATACCGGATGTAACAAACGCTTTTCTAAGTGAGCTCCAAAATGTTTTTGCGTTAAGCTCTTTATATATAAAGAAGCCAACAGGTATAACATATATACAAGACACAGCCGCCGCCTCTGTAGCGGTAAACATACCAGAATATATACCACCAAGTATTATAACAGGCATTAACATAGCCCAAACAGAACTTGGAGCTTTAGAGCCGTCTGGATTGTATTTTTGTTTTTCAAGCATTTGTTTAATTTCAGCTCTTGAAAGTACCTCAACATTTTTATCATTACGAAGAAGTACAAGAGATATAATACTAAAAAGAATTATAACAAGTATACCAGATACAACTGTTGAAAGGAAACAAGCCAAAACTGATACCTCCGCAGACCATGCGTAAAGTATCATAAGTATACTTGGCGGTATAAGCATACCTATAATTGAGGCGTTAGCCATAAGTGCCGCTATAACTCCCTTTGGATAACGTTTTTCATCAAATTTTGGTCTAAGTATAGAACCTATACAAGAAAGTGTAGCGTCTCCACTTCCTGTTATAGCTCCAAATATACCGCAGCAGAGTATAGCTATAAGTGTAAGACCACCACGTATATGCCCAACAAATCTATTTGTAAAGTTTACTATTCTCGCTCCAACACCGCCAAACTCCATAAGAGAGCCGGCTAATATATAAAGCGGCATAGCTAAAAGTGTAATAGAACTTACTTTAGCAAAACCTGTACTAACCATAAACGCTGTGTTATAATCGCCAAATATAGCCATAGCAAGACAAGCGCCCATAAACGCAAATGCTACAGGTATACCTGTAATCATCAAAACCATAAGGCTGGCTATACCTATAATTACTATCGCTGACATATAAATTCCCCCTCCTTTTGTGAATTACTGAATTTCTTTAACAGGTTTATCTGTTACAAGAACATATATAGCCTTGCAAAGGTGCATAAAGAAATAAATTGTTATAAACACAAATCCTACACCCGATGCGGCATACATCCACATTTTAGGAAATCTTAAAGCGTCTGTAAGCGGATTAAGTTTCATTTGAAAAGCCAACCATTTTAAATCTAAATAAGTAAATCCTACAGCTATAATAGTATTAAGTGTAAAACAATAAATCCTTTGTATAGCCTTTGAACGGCGTGTTTTCATAAGTGTTTTTATAAGGTCACCCGAAACATGAACATCATCATAAGTACCAAATGCCGCGCCTATAAAATAAATCCATACAGAAAGAGCAACTACTATCTCTTCCTGACCAAAAAACTGTATACCAAAAATTTGACGCATAACAACTAAAATACCAAAAAGTAAAAGTATTATAAGAAGAACAATATTCATAGCGCTTCCGGCTATAGTCATCCATATATTATTAATTTTATCAAGACCTTTAACCAATGCCTTCATAGCATTATTCACCACCTTAATTTTAATAATAAACAATCCCCCAACCCCCTTTAAGGGATTAGGGGATAACATAATAATTAATCTATTTGTATTTTTGTTTATCAAAAATACTTTAAATAATGTAACACTTCAAACATCAAATCATCTATTAGGTTTAACCCTCTAAGTTATTATAATCCCATTTCTTTTCTTAATCCATCAAAGAACTCTTTTCCGTAAACATCCTCAAGAGCAGTCCAAGAAGTCTCTCTAACTTTTTCAACATAAGCCTGACGTTCTTCTTCTGTAAATTTAACTACAGTAACGCCTGATTCTTCAAGCTGGTCCATACAGCCTTCTTCATAATCACCAAAAGCGCTATAGCTTCTTGCCACTAACTCAGCATAGTTATCGCCCAAAATCTTTTGATGTTCTGGTGAAAGTTTACTATATACATCTTCGTTTATCATAGCGCAAAGAGCCTCAGAAACTATATTGTAGTCATAGTAATATTTTACAAGGTCACCAAAACTTGCTATAACTGTGTGAGGCATACCTCCGCCATAACCATCAACTATACCAGTCTGCATAGATGTGTAAATCTCGCTATAAGCCATAGGCGTAGCCTCAAAACCAAGAGCAAGTATAGCACTTGTATAAGCTGTAGATGCCGGAGACCTTACAAGAACACCCTTTGGCACATCAGGATTAGCTGGTTCTTTAGCTTCTTTATTTGTAGCTATACCTGTTATACCGCCAAAATATGTACCAAAACATCTTACACCAACATCAGCAAGAGCCTGATTTGTAACTGTGTCACAGTATGAACCAGGTCCAAAATACTCTTTAAACTCTTCTTCTGAGAAAGCTATACCAGGAATTTTACCAACAGCCGCAAGAGGTGTAATTGTCTCTTGAGGGTTAATAAGACCCATGTCTATTGTACCCATTATAATTTCCTCATAAACTTGAGCTGAGTCACCCAACTGGTTATAAGGATAGAACTCAATAATAAGAGTTCCGTTGCTATCTTCTTTAACCTTTTCACAGAACCACTCTGACTCTGCATAAGCTGGGCTTGACTCTGGAGACTGACCAGCAAACCTTAATGTTACAACCTCATCACTTGAACCGCCTGACGCTCCTCCACTTGAAGCTGACGCACTTGAGCCGCCTGAAGCTCCACCGCTTGAAGAACCACCGCCACAGCCTGTAAGCGCTGTAGCCATTACCGCAACAGCTAAAGCTGCTGCCATTAAACTACGTTTTTTCATAATTGTTTTTTACCCCCTTATTAAAAAATCAGGACATATTTTAATTACAATAATTTAATTGTACAAATAGTCCTGTAATTTATTATGTTACATACAACAATAAAATTTTACAATATTTAATTACTTTTGTCAAATATTATTATTAATACTTAATAGACAAAAAAATACACGATTAATATGTCACAATATACATATAAAAATCAATTTTATTAAGTAATTTTTACAGCTTAAAGTTAATTTTTAGTAATAAATTACATTATTAATATAACATATACTAATTAATATAGCAATATATTTTATTAGCATTAAAACTTTTAATTTACAATAAATACATATAAACATTATGTTTAATGCCAAATATTTTAATTAAAAACATTTGGCATTAATCTCAATTAAATCAAAATTTTTAAAACTTTAGTTAATATCCTCTTTGCAAATCAATAATATTAGGCACAGATTTTCCTTTACGATACAAAATAAGGCTCTCAGCAAATAAAGTCATAGCACGCTTTAAAACCATGTCGCTGCTTCCAGCACAATGAGGAGTAATTATAACGTTTTGCATATCCCACAAAACACTGTCTTTTATCAAAGGCTCCTCACTAAATACATCAAGTCCTGCTCCGGCTATTTTATTAGAATTAAGAGCTTTAATTAAAGCAGCTTCATCAATTACATCGCCTCTTGAAATATTAATAAAAACGGCGGTGTTTTTCATTAAACCAAACTCTTTTTCTCCAATTAAATGATATGTTTTACTTGTCAAAGGCACAATAACAACTATATAATCTGCCTGTGACAATGCCATATCAATATTATTTATGCTAAATACTTTATCAAAACCCTGTACATATTTTCCTGTTTGATTAACACCTATAATATTCATTTCAAATACTTTAGCTCTTTTGGATATTTCACTCCCTATACTTCCTGTCCCAACAATACACAATGTTTTTTTAGTAAGCTCGCTAAGCTGAGGGCTTGGGTTCCAAATTTTATTCTGCTGATTATAAAAACTGTATTTAAGCTGTCTGCTAAACGCGATCATAACGCCAAGCGTATGTTCAGCCATATTAGGATTTAAAATGTCTTTTATATTAGACACAATAGTATTGTGTTCTCTTAATCGTTCAAATGGAAGTTTATCCACACCAACACTTAAAGAAAACAGCCATTTCAGTTTAAAATCCTCAATTTCATTAAACAACCCTTTATTTACAGGACTTCCCCAAGTTATTAATATCTCAGCCTCCGAAACCATTTTAACCGCTTCATAATGTTTAGTATTGTAATCACATACAATAATGTTCTCACCTGTTTTGCTTTTTACTTCTTCAATAATATCATTGGGTATGTCAGCTATTGAAAGTATCATAATATTTATGTCTCCTTTTTGAATACAAAAAGTTTATTATAATCTATCAGCGTCAAGTATAGCGCCTCTTCCTGCGCTGCTTGCTAATTTTCTGTAGCGCGCCAAATGACCTTTTACCTCTTTAGGCGTATAAGACCAGTTTGCTTTTCTTCTTTTAAGCTCTTCTTCGTCAACAAGCACATCAACTCTTTTAGATTCAATATCTATACATATAGTGTCTCCGTTTTCTATAAGAGCTATAGGTCCGCCTTCTGCCGCCTCTGGAGATATATGTCCAACAAAGCAGCCGTTATTAGTACCCGAAAAACGTCCATCAGTTATAAGTGCTACAGACTCACCTAATCCCTGACCTATCATATATTTAAGCACATTGCACATTTCTCTCATGCCAGGCTCGCCTTTAGGTCCTCCATATCTAATTACAACAACACTTCCTGGTTGTATATCAGATTTATTGTATATAGCGGCTGCGGCTTCTTCCTCGCTGTTAAAGCACACCGCTTTACCTGTAAATTTTCTCATACTTTCTGGAATTCCGGCTGGTTTACAAACAGCGGACTCAGGCGCTATATTTCCATATAAAATAGCTAATGAACCTCTTCCAAAAGGCTCCGATAAAGGACGAATTACTTCCTCGTTGGCTTCTTTTCTCTGCCAATATATGTGTTTTTCCATATTTTCACGGAGTGTATGACCAGTACATGTCATAACATCAAGATTAATTTTTTCTTTCAAATTTTCAAGTACTCTTGGCACGCCACCCGAAAAATAAAAGTCCTCCATAAGATAATCTTCTGTTCCTGCTGGATACATTCGAGCAATTTGAGGTATTTCATCGCCTATACGGTCAAACTCTGCCATAATGTCTTTTGGGTCACAGCCTATTTCATTTGCCAATGCCGTAAGGTGAATTACAGCGTTTGTACTTCCGCCTGTAGCCATAGCAAACGAAATTGCGTTTTGAATAGCCTCAAAAGTTATAATATCACGAGCACATATATTTTCTTTAACAAGCTCTACTATTCTAACACCAGATGCTTTTGCAATTCTTAGTCTATCAGCATAAACCGCTGGAGTTGCGCCACCATCAGGCAACTGAAGTCCTATAGCCTCACTTATACAACTCATAGTATTAGCTGTTCCATAATATGAACATGAGCCTATAGTAGGCATTACAGTACGTGTAACCCTTAATAACTCTTCCAAATTTATTTTACCTGCCTGATACATTCCAAATGCTTCATAAGCCGCTGTATTTTCAGTTTTGGCTCTTCCATTAAATGCCGGACCGCCAAGAGCTGGTCCACCGGTAACCATAATAGAAGGAATATTACATCTTGCCGCTGCCATCATCATACCAGGTACTATTTTATCGCATGAGCCTAAAAGCACTAATCCATCAAACTCATGGGCTCCTACCATTAATTCTATACTGTCGCAAATAACATCTCTTGTTGGCAATACATAACCGTTTTGAGATACATCACACACACCTATAGTACCAAACTCAACAGGTATGCCTCCGGCTTGAGCTATACCGCTTTTAACTGCATCAGCTACTTGTCTAAGATTTACATGACCAGGACATATATCACTGCATGTATTAGCAATGGCTATTACTGGTTTGTTAGCAATATCGTCTACACTCCAACCCAATAATGTAAGCATTTGCCATTTTCCATTTAAAGCCTTAGCAGCTTTAAACATATCTTCCGGACTTGTGTTTTTTGTTAAATACTCATAATCTTCCATGTAGTTTCCCTCCCTTATTTAATAAATACAGCAACTTAATATACTAATATACAAATTACATGTTAAATATAGCACATAACATACTATAATTCAATATATACTTATATTAAATTTTAATATCAATTAAATCAATATTTTTGATTTATATATCCGTCTATAAGAGAGGTTTTTACCTGTTCACAAAACACTCCTTCTTCTCTAAGGTTTTTTAATATTTGAGCATTTGTGGAATGAAGTATCATTTTATAGCAGTCAGCGCAAACAATCTCATATAACTTTCCTTTTAAATTGTGGCTTTTTACTTTAACAAAATAAGCCTCTACATTTTTATAATCCAACATTTTAAGCACTTTCATTGTGGCTTTGTCTTTTTTTGAGGAATACTATTCAGCTTGTTGGTTATAGTCATATTTAGCGTCATAATCAATATTACGCCCACTCATAGATTTCATTTCTTTTGCCAGAGCATTATAATATTGGTAATTATAAAGTCCTTTCTCCACAGTATCAATATATTTAAAAGGTCCTATATCGTTGTGTATAACAGCATTATAGTTCATTTTAAGATACTCTCTTTTTGTCATATCTCCTTTTAAATACTGCTCAATTAACGATTGTCTGTACACAAAATATTTCTGTATTTTGTTCATTTGCAAACACAACCCAACTTATTTGTACACTATACTTTTAATAACCTCATTGGCACTGTTTTTATCATTAATATACTCAATAATAGCCGCCGCAAAATCTATAGCAGTGCCAACGCCTCTTGATGTAATTATATTTTGGTCAATACAAACGTTTTTGTATTCAACTATAGCTTCTTTAAGATACTTCTCAAAACCTGGATAAGCACAGGCTTTTTTACCTTTTAAAATACCCATTTGTCCAAATATCATAGGCGCTGCGCATATAGCCGCTATAAGTTTTTTGTTAATGTTAAAATAATTTATAATCTCTTTAACATCATCGCATTTATATAAATTTTCTGTTCCTGGCATACCTCCTGGAAAAATAACAGCATCTAAGTCATTTAAAATATTTTTATCAATAGTCATATCAGTGTTAATTTTAATACCATGAGCGCCTTCTACCAATTTATTTTCGGTTATAGATACCATCACTGTATATATATTAGCCCTTTTTAACAAATCCACCTGAGTAATAGCCTCAATCTCTTCAAAACCATCAGCAAAAAACACTGCCGCTTTTTTCATATATCATCTCTCCTTTTATTATTTGTAAATAATATTTAAAAACACTGTTTTTAAATGCTATAATATATAAAAAACCAACGGAGGTCAATATGGAAATAGAGAGAAAATATTTAACAAAAGAAATACCTTTTGATTTAACCAATTTAGACAAAACAGAAATAGAACAATATTATATATCAACCGAACCTGTTATACGCATAAGAAAATGTGACAATAAATTTACACTTACAGTAAAAGGAAAAGGTCACGTATCAAGACAGGAATTTGAGCTTTTAATAACAAAAAAACAATATAACAGCTTAATAAAAAAAGCTGAAACAGAGCCTATATCAAAAACGAGATACTTTTTACATATACAAAACTCTCTTACAGCCGAAATAGATGTATATCATAACAAACTTGAGGGGCTTATAACAACAGAGGTTGAGTTTTTGTCAACAGAGGATTTTAACTCTTTCACACCTCCATATTGGTTTGGAAAAGACATATCATATGACAAAAGATATAAAAACTCAAACATAGCTTTAAATGGAATACCTGATGATATACATTAAAACAATAAAAAAATATGGATTTTTGTCGTTTCTAAAATGTCCTAAAATGACATAATTAAATTTTACAAAAAATCATTATCTATTTTAACACTTCACAATATTTTAATATGTCAAATTGAAACAAAACCACATTTACAATGTCATTTTTTATCGTCACTATTCGTCAATGTATATCTTAATACCCTTTCAGTAACAATAATTCGCCATATAATTTAACAAATTTAACCGATTTGTGGCAATTAATTTCGCATTTTGTAGATAAAAAATCGTTGAAACAATAAATAAATTTATTTATAATCTTCAATATAAGGAATTATTTCCCAAATATCTCTTATAAAATTAAATAAATCTATTAAAATGGAGGGGTTATTTTGAACCAAAATAAAATAAAAATAGCTATTGCAGATGATAATAAAGATTTTTGCGATATACTAAAAAAATTTTTAAACTCAAAGGAGGACATGGAAGTTACATCAGTATCATATGATGGCGTTGAAGCATACAATATGATTTGCGACAAACAACCAGATGTTGCCATAATAGATGGTATAATGCCTCGCCTTGATGGTCTTGGAGTTCTTGACAAAATAGCCCAAAATCCAGCTAACAAAAGACCTATATGTATAATACTCTCATCATTCAGTCAAGAAAAAATATCTCAAAGAGCATTTGAATTGGGAGCTGATTATTATGTTGTAAAACCATTTGATATGGAGTCTCTTGCAAATAGAATACGCCAGTTTAGGAGCGTATCCGCTCCACGTACAATAAACGCCGCTTTTATATCTCGTGGAAATGAGAAACACAATATCGACAGCGCGGCTTATGACCTTGAAACAAAAGTAACAAATATACTTCATGAAATCGGTGTTCCAGCACATATAAGAGGTTATCATTATATGAGAGAAGCTATTATAATGAGTGTAAATGATATGGATGTACTTAACTATATAACAAAAGAGCTTTACCCTTCCATAGCCAAAAAATGTAACACTACTCCTTCAAGAGTTGAAAGAGCAATACGCCATGCCATAGAGGTAGCATGGAACAGAGGTAAAATTGACGCTATTGATGAAATATTTGGCTATACAATAAACAACCATAAGGGTAAGCCTACTAATTCGGAGTTTATAGCACTTATTGCTGATAGACTTAGATTGGAACAAAAGGCAAGCTAATAAAAAATCAGGTGCAATTTTGTCTAAATTAGTCTCATTTAGTCAAATACAGTCATTTTTAAAGATTTTTTTGCAGATATATTGTATCCTTAATGATATAAAATTAATAAAACAAAGGGATACTAATTATGGAAGAAATAAAAAAATTAGTTCTTGAAATATGCGGAAGACGAGGTAACGGGTATTATTATATATTCTGCTGTGCTCTGCAAGTGGCTATAAATCATCAGCCACAAGAAATAGCAATGAAATCAATTTGTTTAGAAGTACAAACTATTACAGGTAAAAATAAAATACAATCAATATCAAAAGCATTGTCTCGCGCTACTAACGATATTTGGGAACACGGAAATATAAAACGTCTTGAGCAAATTTTGGGTCGTCCAATAATAGAAAAACCAATGCCAAAAGACTTGATTATAATATTAGCGCAATATATATGGCAAAACCAAAAGCACTAAACATTATTGTTTTTGCCAAATCAAACATTATTTATTGCTAAACAAACACAGCATGAGTTAATTTAAAACATTATTTTTAGTTATGTGCTTTTGTTTATCTTTCGCTAAATCATTTAATCACTTAACCGTTTACTAAAAGTTCTCCACCTAAAAGGTTGGAGAACTTTTAAATTTAGCAAAACATATTAAAAATAGTTTAACACAAATCTGCTGTCTTTAATAAAACTCTTTCGTATTGGGTTACCCTCAGCACGATATATAGACTTATGTTTTAAATCATATATTACAGACCATACTGTGTCTTTTTTAGTGTTTCTGTCATACTGACATAAAAACCCATACTTGCCTGATAATAAATTTTGTGCATATTTAACATCCATTTTATAATAGTTGTTACTCAATGTATTAAATAATGTATTGTATCTTTCATCAGCTTGCCAATTATCAATATTCAAATTTTGTAAACTCAACATTTCTTTTGAACAAAAAATATTTGTCGCACATACAAACTTCCGTTCATTTGTATGTCGCACAATATTTACTTTTTCCGAGTTACACTCAATTACAGCTATATCGCCTTTTGCGTCTGCTGCTGTAATGGTTTGTGCTGAAGATATTGGCAAGTGCTTAATATATTTAATAACTTCTTCCACATTTCTGCATTTTTCAATAAAAAACCTTACAAGCATACCAGCGTTAAACCCATATCTAATTTTAGTTGGATAAACTGATGTTAATCCAACTGCCAAACCATTTTCATTAACACCGTCTTCCATTTCAATAAAAGCAGTTGTGTTTCCTGTAAAATTATAAGAGTCATTAGAAAAATTATAAATAGTGTTCATATTCAACTTTTCAAGTTTTGTCAAAAAGTCGCTGTTTCTTCCCAGAAAAATATTTTTTTCATTTGAGACAGCAAAACAAGAACAGTTACACATTGGTGGAATAGCGTACATACTAAACAAAACAGCTTGCAAAATATTTAGTTCACAATTTTGACCTTCTGCCAGTCCTCTTATCTCTTCAAGAATTTCCGGAAAGAACTTTTTATAAATAGGTACACAAAGTCGCGCAAAATCCTCACGTTCTTTAGTAATTGGAAAAGGAACGTTATCAATAATATTTTTACCTCGCTTTGCTAAAGCCAAACCAAAACGCTCCCCAATATCATAGTGAGTTCCTTTAAAATGCAAATGATACATATGTCTTACTCCTTATTTTTCAAAATTAAGACAACCGGAAGTCCTTGAAAAACAGGATAACTTAATAAAAAATTTATGTCAATACTTAAAATAAATATATACGACCGCATGTTATTAGCGGACGTCTGTTTAATATAATTATTATTTTAAAACTCCTTCAGCGTCAAAACTAAACTCTACATTTTCATCAATAAGCTCTACATCATTTTTAATTTCTTTATAAACACTTTCAGAAACAAGCATTGTTTCTATATTAAGTGTGTTATCTATAATAACAACTCTTGCGTCTTCTGGTTTAACAGCGCCTATTGTGTTAAATGCAACATCAATAGACTGTTTTTCAGTATCAAAATTAACAGGCACTCTTCCTCTTTCAAGAAAAGTTGTTGTTATAAGATTTGAGTACATAGCTTCATAATCTATAGCGTTTACAAGTTTTTTTACTGTTATGTCAGCCAATCCTATTCCAAGAGCGTTTCCATAAGATGCTTCCGACAATCTTAAAGTAACTATCTTTTTAATAGCCGGATAATCTGGCTCTACTTCGCCAAATATTTTCATTCTTCCTATTACTTTTGTATCCATTCCTGTACCGCTGTACTGTTTTCCCATTTCTTTAACAACGAGTATATCTATATCTTTACAAGGAAGTGCTGGTACGAGTGAGTTTGATATTTCAAGCAGTTTGGCGTCCTGTTCAATAAAATCCTGTGGTTTAACTGCTTTAATAATACAAGTGTCTTCATGAGCATTTTCTACTATGCCAATACCGGCTATTATTGGGGCTTTTTGCAAAATAACCTCTGCGGTCTCTGGTATAGTTTTTCCTAATCCGTTTTTGTGCATAGTGTTAGCACCATTTTGATTTCCAAGACCTACCGCAAGCATTTTTACAATTCCGCTTTCATTTTTAGCTGTAAAGTCGGTATGTCTTTTTACTCTATTTACAACTATAACTCCATCGGAATTATAAGCTGTTTTATCAAAATAAACATCTACTCCGCTTTTAGTTTTTCCAATGTTTAATATTTCCATAGAAGAACGTATAGGACAGCCCATTTTTTCTTCGCTTACACCAAATTTTTCACAAACATGTTTTTGCCCTTCGTCAGTAGCGCCTCCATGGCTTCCCATAGCTGGAAGTATAAATGGCTCTCCACCACATTGTTTTACATAATCAACAGTGGCTTTTACTATAGCATCTATATTATTTATTCCTCTGCTGCCGCATGTAACGCCTATATTGTCCATTGGTTTTATTTTTTCTTTAATACCAATACTATCTAATTGTTTAAAAACCTCTGCTTTTATATCACTTATTTTATCATTAGAAAAATTTTGTTTTATTCGATACATTTTTGGATATACACTCATATTAACATTTCCCTTCATAATATTATTAAAGCGTGGAGCTTAGCCACGCTTTATAACTTTAAAATAATATTCGTATTTTTATTTCATAAAAATACTCATAATCAGCAAATGAATTAAATTTCGATTTCAGTTTCTTTTATAAGGTCAGGCACATTGTATTTTGTTCCCTCAACAACACCTGGTATTATATCGTCAGCATTAGCTATAATCTCTTCTGGTGTAAGTTTATCCACTTTCTCGGTAATCCATTCTTTTGTAAAGCCTACACTTGCTAATTCTTCATAAGCTCTTTCTGTAATATTTCCTGTATCTATATCAGCGCCAAGTCTTCTTGCAACTGACAATACTGCTGGTGACGCTCCTACAGTTTTACCTGGAACACACCCCGCCTCAATACATTTTATAATGTTTTCGGCAAGTATAGCTTTATCAGCTACAATACAAGGAATTTCGGCTTTAAGAGTTTGGGCATAAATTCCGCTTCCGTGTGCTGTTTCTCCTGCTGGGAATTGTCTTGTTGGGAAAATACGTCCAAATTTTTCTGGCATAATCATACCTATACCAACAGATATAATTCCGCCTGTCATACCAAGTATAACTTTACCATTTTTTAATATTTGCTGCTGACCAAGTATAGGAAGAAGTATTTCTTCCATTGTTAATATATTCATCATCTCAGTAGCTGAGTTGTTATTGCTTGCTCTTCCTGTTATACATACATTATGTACAGGTATTATTTTCGTAGCTGGGTCTGGTCCTCTAAAAAGTTTTCTTCCAGCATAATTTTTTTGCCACTGTATAAGATGTGGCTCTTCTTTAACAAGCTCTTCTGAATAAGGCATTTCAGCCATTTCAAGATAGCCAAAATCTGGGTTTATTTTACCCTTATCAGCAGCTGACATAAATCTAACTGTTCCCTCAACCATAACACCATCACTTGTTGTTGTAACAGCGTCCATATCAAATATATTCATTCCAACAGGTCCGTCAATAGTTTTGGCAATAGCCTCAAAAGCCTGTTTAGGTGTAACATTAGCAGCCTTTACATCTTTATAATCTATAATAGCAATATTAAGCGGAATTAATTTTCCCTCAAGAATACCTTCTGGTATCATTTTATATTTTAATTTAGCCATTTTATTTACCTCCCAAAATTAATGTCTTCCTATTCCAGGTCTTCTATCTTCTATATCCTCACAGCCAAGCAATTCCGCTTCTTCTGTAGGATGAAGTATATTAACAATGTCAAGTATAGCACTTTTTATTTCGCCGTCTTTACCTAATCCTTTTATAATAACTGTGTGCATTGTTTCTGGTACTCGTGGTATAACAACAAAATCAATTTTCTCAACGCCTTCGCGCATTGTCATTTCTCTTACAGCGTGCTCAATTCTTCCTGTTCTTAAAGACTGCATTTTGGCGGAGGTAAGATTTTCGAGACCCCTAATTGTAATTTGTTTTGGGTTAGAACTTTCCTCAGCGGCAGTTTTCATTTTTTTTATAAATTCTGGTAATTTTGTGTGCATTAATTTCATATTAAACACCCTTTCTGCTGTACACAGCGGCAATTACTAAATTCAGTTCGTATATACGAACACCATATGTATTTTTTAATATTATAAATAATATCAGAGTAACCCGCATAAGTCAACAATAAATTTTAATGTCTATCAAAAATCGTTGTTATTTCAACATTTTATGGGCACATATCTATAAAAAATAACTCAATTTATGGCGCTTGTTTTTATTGCATTAAAAGCTGCTGTCAGACCGCTTTACCACCTGTTCATATGCAATATAAAACCACTGCGCTTGTTTTAAATAATCATAAAACATATGGTGCAGTGGTTTTTTAGTAAAATAAATAGTAATTTTAAGTAGTCAAAAACTATTTTATATTTAAATTTCTTACAGTTTTAAAAAATTTATCATTTTTATTTATGTTGTTCTCATCACCTATTGTTACTAATGCCGAGTTTTTCATAGCCGTATCAAATATATCAGCACATAATAAAATATCTTTTTTGTTAGCCGAAAGTATCTCATCTCTTGCTTTTTGGCGCATATCGTCAGTTATGCCGTTAATAAATCTCATTGTAGCTATGTCAATTATGTTAGAATTACTTTTAGGTTGGTCTATATCATTTATAGCTCCTATTATAAACTTGTTTATATCAATATCATCACAAATATCTCTTAAAAAATTACCAGTCAAATCATAAGTGTCAAATGTTTTAACAATATTAGGGTCTCTATAAGAGTACATATATATACTTCCGTTTCTGAGTATAACACAGCCCGAGCCATAAGCGCCTCCCTTTACTCTTATATTTTGCCATAAATATTCTGTATTTACTATATTTTTTACAACATTCATAGCCCCACTATAATTAAAGCCAAAAAGTCTAAAATCCGTACCCTTTGAGTTATAAACTACTTTTGATATGTTTGTTATAGCCTCTTTAGTTATAAATTTATTAAAAACAAACTCATGTTTTTTATTTTCTCTTTTAGGAAGTTTGTTTCTAAAATCCTCAAAAAGTTTTATATTGTTATTTTCACACTTATCATAAAGCTGACTTAAAGTTACATTATCATAATTAAAAATAAGTTCTGATACTTCTTTTAGTTTTAAAATTGTGTACTCAATATTTTTGTCAGCGCTATTAATAAAATCATTAAACGCTATGCCACTTGTTATATCCTCATAAGCTGACACTTTTCTTGTATAAGACAGGGCACGCATTGCAGAATATAAATGTCCGTTCTCACTTATCAAGTTTTCGTATCTTACTTTAAGCTCTTGTATTATTTTTAAAACACTTTTAGCAGTGTCATATTTATTCCTTAAAATTATTTCTTCAAAGAGCTCATAAAGTTTTTCAATATTGGCTTTGAGGGCTTTTCCATTTACAACTAAAACTGGTCTTATGCCATACTCGTTTTCATAAACTTTTATTTCGGAATATACACCGCCTGTATACATATCAATTTCAGCCGGAAGACTTTCATAAGAGTATTTTTGTGTATCTAACTTTCCAATTATTCTTGACAAAAGAGCGGCGTAAGGGATCATGTCGTTTGGTACGCTTTTTAAATCAAATATTAGTTTTACATACTCTATGCCATTTGTGTCGCCTAAAATATCAATACCATAATTAGTGTTTGTCACATTTATAACATCGGTTTTTTTGTTTATCTCATCAACCGAAATAAAAGGTATTTTACACAAATCATCATTATTATCAGGTTCACTTTGATATTTTTTAAGTTCAGCAGTCTCTTTTATTATATTTTCTTTTTCCTCGTTTGTAATACTATTTTTATAATCTCTCAATTTGTTTTGTATATTTTTCTCAAATTCTAACTGTAATCCCTCTTTAGATTTAATAACAACAAAAGAAGAGTGTTTGTTGTTTAATATATTGTTTTCAATAATACTTTCAAAATACCCATTGTCAATACCTTTTCTTAGCTCGTCAAAATATTTAAACGTTTTTAAACTCTCTATAGGGTCTTTGCCGTAAAGCCAGCCGCGCATCATAATAGTTCCATAAGCAAGTCCCTTTGGCTTATACCCAAAATCCGCCTCACGTGTTATAAACTCAATATAATTTATAGCCGAAAGACACAATTTTTTATCAATGCCATTTTTAACTATATTTCTTAACGAAGTTAAAACAATATTTTTAAACTCATCTTTTCTTTCGTATACACATTTTTTTCCAACTATATTAAGCGTCATTTGCTCAGCAGAGCTATCAAACCACCCCTCTGCATATTTACATATGCCACTGTCAACAATGGCTTTTTTAACAGGTGAGGCGTTTGTGTCAAAAAGCATATAACAAATTACATTCATTGCAAATCTCAAAAGTATGTCGGTTGTTTTACCTACACAAAAGTTAAGCGAAAAATAACTGTCATTTTCTTCTGTGCTTAAAGCTGGATAATTGCCTTCCATATAACTTTTAAATGCAGTGTCAACTTCTTTTATTTCGGCTATTTTGCTTTCGTCTAAATCAAACGGCTCTAAATATTCTGATAAAATCTCAAAATATTTCTCAATATCCATATCCCCATAAAAATATATATAACTGTTTGAAGGATAATAAAATTTATTATAAAAATCCTTAAAATAATCATATGTCAAATCTGTTATTTTTTCTGGTTCCCCGCCAGATTCATAACCATATACAGTATCACCAAAAAGACTTTTAGCCGACATATTCATAAGTACGCTTTCTGGCTGTGATAAAGCCCCCTTCATTTCGTTATACACTATACCATTATATTTAAGCTCTTTATCAATTCCTTCAAGCTCGTAATGCCAGCCTTCCTGCATAAATATTTTTTTCTCATTTAAAACATTAGGCTTAAAAACAGCGTCAACATATACTTTTACAAGGTTCTCAAAATCTTTGTCATTAATACTTGCTACAGGATACATTGTTTTATCAGAATAAGTAAGAGCATTAAGATAAGTATTTAAAGAACCCTTTAACAATTCGTTAAATGGGTCTTTTACAGGATATTTTTCTGAACCGCACAAAACAGAATGTTCCATTATGTGCGCTGTTCCAAAATCATTTTCGGGCGGCGTTTTATAAGATATAAAAAACACTTTGTTTTTATCATCATTTTTAGCATAAAAAAGTCTTGCTCCGCTCTTTTCATGTTCAAATACATGACAAACAGATTTTATATCATCAACATACTCTTTTTTTATAAGCCTAAAACCACTATAAACATTTTCAACCCCAAAATCACTCAAGTATATCCCTCCAAATTAATATCATATGCTGTAATTTTTTATATTCAATGCTATTTTAACATACATAATTTAACATAGTATATATTAATATTAACAAAATATAAGTTTTTTAGTAAAATACAAACTTTATTACATATATTTTTTTTAATTTTAATGAGCGGCATAGCCATAAATATTAAAATAGTAAAACCACCTTGTTAGTGGTGGTTTTATTTATATCTTTTGGTAAAACAAACCATGTTTGTTACAATACCAAATTAGTTTCCCATGTGATAAAATGGGTATACGCGCTTGTAAATCCCATTCGGGATACTGTTTTTTAATTATAATACTGTCTTCATTTAATAAAGCCACAAAAGTAATATAGTGCTCACGTTCCATAGGATGTTTTGTTGTAATATAGTAATCATTTTCAATTTTTTCCACATTAAGTTTTTCATTGTCATCAGCGTTATTAATTTGGAGCGAATTTAGTTTTTTACCACAACAATACACATTTGTATCTGTCATAGAAGTAATTATATTTCCACAGTTTTTACAGACATAAAATTTAATTTTTTTCATATTTCCTCCTAAAATATCATTAGTATCCAATTCACCTGAAAGTAATTTTTCTAAATTAACATCAAATATTTGTGACAACTCAGTAAGCAAAGATACTTCTGGACATCCCAAACCACGTTCCCATTTACTTACTGTTTTATCACTTATATTCATTTGTTCGGCTAATTGTAATTGAGTCATTCCGCTTTCTTTACGTAATTTGTAAATTAAATTCCCAATTTTAATATTGTCCATTTTAATCACTCCTTACTTATCTGGCTAATTAATTTTACAAACATAAATATTATAAAAACATAAATACAAAAATACAATAAACTCTTCGTAGAGTCAAACCGTTATTTTAATGACATTGAAGACTCTGCCTCCAAACCTTCGCAAGCCCTTTAAAAAGGGCTTGACCCTAAACTTTATTACTTTATTATACAAAATATTCGTTTTATATAATATTTCTTTACTTCGCTTCCTTTCAAGAAAAATTCTATATTTGTTACCTAAACATAAACTAAATAGCTATACCATTGACTCTTATGTACACTATTTAATGTTAAAGTTCTTTCGCTTCCTTTCTTTCAAGAAAGGAAGAAGGTTTTTAATAAATTTTAGAAGTTTTTAATAGCTTTTTGTAAAAATTAATGATATTATTATTTATAAAAATCACATTAATTATTTGTTATCAGTTTTGGAGGAAATTTATGTACACAATAAAAACAAGACATAATTTTGACTCGGCACATTTTTTGAAAGACTATGATGGAAAATGCCGTAATATACATGGTCACAGATGGATTGTTGAAATTGAGGTCTGTTCAAACACAATACAAACCGATGGCGATTGCCGTGGTATGGTTGTTGACTTTAGCACACTTAAAGCCGAACTAAAATCAATAACACAATACCTTGACCACTCTCTTATAATAGAAAAGGACTCATTAAAAAAAGAAACTCTCAAAGCACTTTTGAGTGAGAATTTTAATGTGATAGAGTTTGATTTTAGACCAACGGCTGAAAATTTAGCTAAATATATATATACCCAAATAAAAAACAAAAACTACAATATAGCGCGTGCCACAGTTTACGAAACACCAAAAAACTGCGCTTCTTACAGTGAGGAGTAACTAATTATAAGGATGTGTAAAATGGAAAAATTTAAAGTAGCCGAAATGTTTAGCAGTATAAACGGCGAAGGGACAAAAGCCGGTCAGCTCTCGGTGTTTGTACGTTTTGCCGGCTGTAACCTTAACTGCGATTACTGCGACACGCAATGGGCTAATAAACCCGATACAGACTATAAAATAATGTCGGCAAATGAAATAATATCCAAAATTTTAGAAACAGGAATTAAAAATGTAACAATAACAGGCGGAGAGCCATTATATCAAAAAGGAATTTATGAGTTTTTAGAACTTATATCAAAAGAGCCCCTTTCGGTAGAAATAGAAACAAATGGAAGTATTGATTTAAAACACTTTAATAATATTAAAAATCGCCCTTCATTTACAATGGATTACAAACTTAAATCAAGCGGCATGGAAAACTACATGCTTTTATCAAATTTTGATATACTTAAAAAAACCGATACCATAAAATTTGTTTCAGGCAGCATTGAGGATTTACAAATATGTTTAAATATAATAAACAAATACTCACTTACGTCTAAATGCAATATATATATAAGTCCTGTTTTTGGAAAAATTGCCCCTTCTGATATTGTTGATTTTATGTTAAAAAATAAAATGAATTATATTAATTTACAACTTCAACTCCATAAATATATATGGGACCCAAATAAACGCGGAGTATAAAGCTATAAAGTGAGGAGATACAATGTCTATTGACAAAGAAAAAATTAAAGAGCACATAAAAGGCATAATAGAGGCTTTAGGAGAAGACCCAAACAGAGAAGGTATTGTTGATACCCCCAAAAGAGCCGCCGAAATGTATGCCGAGATGTTTGAGGGAATGAACTACACAAACGAACAAATCGCCGAAATGTTTGATAAAACTTTCGATTATGACTTATCGTTTAATACAAACAACGACATTGTTATAGTGCGTGATATTGATATATTTAGTTTTTGCGAACACCATTTGGCACTTATGTACGACATGAAAGTAACAGTGGCATATATACCAAACAAAAAAGTTATAGGTCTTAGCAAAATAGCCAGAATAGCTGATATGGTGTCAAAAAGATTACAGTTACAAGAGAGAATTGGCGCTGATATTGCCGAAATAATATCTCTTGTTACAAAAAGCAATGATGTTGCTGTTATTATAGAAGGAAAACACAGTTGTATGACAGCGAGAGGAATTAAAAAAACAGCAACCAAAACGTACACTCAAACACTTAGAGGACGTTTTGAAACAGAAACTAATCTACAGGCAAGATTACATTTTTAAGGAGGTATTTTATGGAAAAAGCTCTTGTTTTATTAAGTGGTGGTCTTGACAGTGCTACATGTTTAGCCATGGCGGTAGAAAACCACAAAAAAGAGAATGTTATAGCACTATCCATATACTATGGTCAAAAACACAAAAAAGAAATTGATGCGGCCGATAAAATAGCAAAATACTATGGTGTTGAAAACATATGTATTGATATTGACAATATATTTAAGTACAGCGACTGCTCTCTTTTAAGTTCGTCACAAAAAAGTATACCACAAAAATCATACAACGAACAACTAACCGAAACCGGCGGAAAACCTGTAAGCACTTATGTACCTTTTAGAAATGGGCTTTTTATATCAATATCAGCCAGTATAGCAATATCAAAGGGCTGCTCGGTTATTTATTACGCTGCCCACAAAGATGACGCCGCTGGAAGCGCTTATCCTGACTGCTCTAAAGATTTTAATGACGCTATAAGTAAAGCCATATATATAGGCAGTGGCTATCAGGTAGTTGTTAGGGCTCCTTTTGTTAATTTAACAAAAGCCGATATAGTTAAAATAGGTATTGATATTAAAGTGCCTTATGAGCTTACATGGAGCTGTTATGAAGGCGAGGACAAGCCATGCCAAAAATGCGGTACTTGTATAGATAGATTAAAAGCATTTGAGCTAAACGGAATAAAAGACCCATTATTATAATATTGGAGGATTGTTATGAGTGAGGAAAATCAATTTAACAAAATGATGATAACCCCTGTTGAAAAACTCATACCAACTCTTGCTCTTCCAATGATAGTAAGTATGCTTGTAACATCTATATATAATACCGCTGATACCTTTTTTGTATCACAAATAAATACAAGCGCTTCTGGAGCTGTAGGTGTTGTGTTTTCGGTAATGAGTATATTACAGGCTCTTGGTTTTCTTTTTGGAATGGGTGCTGGCAGCAATATGTCAAGGCTTTTGGGAAATAAAGATTTTAAAACCGCCGAAAGTGTGGCGGCATCGGCATTTGGCGCTACGTTTTTAATAGGAATTTTAATAGCGATGTTTGGAATGGTATTTAATAAAGGTATAGTATCAATACTTGGTGCTACCAAAACAATACTTCCATATGCTCAAGATTACTCAAAATATATATTTATAGGCACACCTTTTATATGCTCCTCTTTTGTGCTTAACAACATAATGCGTTCACAGGGTCAGTCATTTTTCTCAATGTTAGGGCTTGCTTTTGGCGGTATTTTAAATATATTTCTTGACCCAATATTTATATTTGTTTTTAAATTAGGCATAGAAGGCGCCGCCATAGCCACACTTATAAGTCAGTTTATAAGTTTTTTAATACTCTTTTTATTTTGCGCGCTTAAAGGCGGAATGGTTAAACTTAAAATACGCTCTATGTCAAAAAATTTATATATTTACATAGATATTTTAAAAATGGGATTTCCCTCTTTTTCAAGACAAAGTTTGGCAAGCATATCAAATATACTTCTTAATATTAACGCTATGATATATGGCGATGCTGCTGTGTCAGCTATGTCAATAGTTGGAAGAGTATCATTTGTAATGACATCTATACTGCTTGGTTTTGGTCAGGGTTTTCAGCCTGTGGCTGGATTTGCTTATGGCGCTAAAAAATACTCCCGTCTTAAAAAAGCATTTAAATTTACAATGCTATGCGGCATAATCGGTCTTTTATGTGTATCAGCACTTTGCTTTTTGACAGCAGATAACATTATAGCTATGTTTAGAAAAACAGACCCCGATGTAATACAAATTGGCTCTTTGGCGTTAAAACTGCAATGTATTACTATGTTTTTACAGCCAGTATCAATAATAAGCAATATGCTTTTGCAGTCAGCGGGAAAACCTTTAGAGGCAACCCTTACTTCAATATCACGTCAAGGACTGTTTTTTATACCGTTTATAATTATTTTACCTAACATAATAGGACTTATGGGTGTACAAATATCACAGCCGTTAAGCGATATAACAGCCGCTATATTTTGTGTATATTTTTAAAAAAATTTTATTCCGAGATTTCTGCTGATGAAATATAATATTTATATATTTTTTATAAATATTATCAACATTTTTAAACAAAAAAACTATTACGCTGTAAAATAATATATTGTTTTACAGCGTGATAGTTTTAAATTTAATTTTATTTATTTTTTTATTCTCAACTGCAAAATAAATATTTTAATAAAATAGAGCGTCAATATTTCCTTTTCCCATGTCAAAAAGATTGTAATAATTTAAGTAATTATAATCTTCAACAAACTTTTTCTGTTTGTCAGTAAGAGCATCAAAATCATCTCTTTCAGTTACAACATTGTATTTGTCAACTATAGCTACGTTTGTAAATATTGGCATTTCATTCATCATAGTATTTAAAAATTTTTGATAATCTGTAAGAGGTATATTAGCTATATTGGCAGTAATAACACCCAAATAATTTGAGCTTATTTTAACATCCTCAGCCTCTGGTATATCATAATTAGCCCATATAAAAAACGATGTTGAATATTGGTCTAAAGCCTCGTTTACAGTTAATTGGCTAATGGGTTTACCATAAGCGTAATTATAAAAATTTTGTCCTAAAGGCGGCTGGTGGTCACCAAAAAATACTATTAATGTTGGCTCTTTAACATTTTTATAATGCTCTATAATATGCTTTATAGCATCATCACTCTCTTTTACAAGCGAAAAATACTGTTCCGCCACATCAGAGTTTTTAATTGAGGCATTCAAAGGATATATATTGTATTTTTGGTTATGCCATATTTTATCATATCCACTGTGGTTTTGCATTGTAACATTAAATATAAACTGTGGTCTAACAGCATTGTCAGTTATATCAAATATTTTTTTATAATCACTTATATCACTTACATACTTGCGTATCGTTTCCACTTTACTCATATCTAAATCGTCTACAAAAATTTGTGTGTCAAAACCAAAATTACTATAAACTTCAGGTCTGTTCCAACCAGATGCAATATATGGGTGAAAAGCTGTTGTTTCATATCCAAATTTTTTCATTTGGCGAGCCATATTAGGCGTATCATCACTTACATAAAGCTGATAAGCCACAGTACCCTCTGGCAAAAAAGACAAAGAATTCCCGGTAAGATACTCATATTCAACATTAGCAGTACCGCCGCCTGTTACAGGCGAATACATTTTACCTTTTATTGTGTTCTCACTTAAAGAGTGAAAATATGGCGCAGGGTCTTCTGATAAAATAATTCTCTCAAACTCCGAAAAATCGTTAAATGACTCATTCATTATAACTATTATGTTTTTAGGTCTTATATCTGTTGGTTTAGCTTTAAACAGCCCGTCATCATAATTATAGTCTATAACTATATTTTTGGCATCATATCCATTTGGCTTTTCCACATTGCTATATCTAAGCGCTGTTGTAAAATTAAGTACAAATCCGTTGGCTTGTGTTTTCCACTGCTGGGCATATATTCCTATATTTGGCAACATAGGCGTAAAGAAAAATACAATTATGTATGTACCAAACACTATTACACATAAAGCGTAAAAAATTTTTTTAATACTAATACATCTGTTTCCTAAAATTTTTGCCGCAAACAAACACTGTAAAACAAACAATGAAATCGCCATTATAATATTGTTATCAAATGAAAAGTCAAAATTGTCAGCCACATTAAGCGCAGTTCTCCACGATATAATATCACACGGAAATATAACAGTTCCTCTAAATTTAAACACATAGTGATTGGCTATACCTATAAATAAAAATATACCGCCCGATATAATAACAGATAAAGTCATTCTTTTTAATACAATTAAAACTGCTATATAAATCATACAATACCATATGATATTAAGGTATATTTGTGTATATGTAAGGTCTTCAAATATTTTGTTTCCATTTAAAAACTCAACTATGTAAAATGACATTAAAGGCATACACATATACAAAACTATTTCAATAATTTTTTTAGCCCGTCCCAAATTTATACATGCCGGCAAATAAAAATATAATCCTAAAAACAACGAGTATGCCATAGCATAGTGCTGCTTTATATTTGTAAACTTAATATATAAATAAAAAACCGAAAAAACCAATACTGCCGCTAATATGCTCTTTAAACACTCTATTTTAATTGAGTTCAGTTCTTTATTATATTCGTAAACATTCCCTTTTTTAAATAAAATATCTCCTAACATAATTTTAACCTCATCAATTTTTTGTTTGTAATTTCGACTCAATATTTTAATCTATTTATAATAAAAAATAAATAGGTTTATTATTAATTTTTATTTAATTTTATGTGACACATTCTATAAATCAAAACCAAAATATTATTGACACTTTACATTACCGCTTTAAAAATATAAAATAAAACATAAATATTGTAGCCTAACATATTTAAGGAGTGATATTTTTGGCTAAACAAATTTGGAAAGCAGGAACAGTTTTATATCCCGTACCTGCTGTAATGGTAAGCTGTGGAGAATACCCAAAAGAACGTAATATAATAACTGTTGCATGGACAGGCACAATAAACACAAATCCTGCCATGACATATATATCTTTAAGACCAGAAAGATATTCTTATAATATAATAAAACGCACAGGAGAGTTTGTAATAAATCTAACAACAAAAAAATTGGCTTGGGCGTGTGATTTTTGTGGTGTAAAAAGCGGGCGTGATATAGACAAATTTGAAAAAACACACCTAACATCCGCCGAGGCATCAAAAATAAATGCTCCAATAATATACGAGAGCCCAATTAATATAGAATGTAAAGTGGACAAAATAATACCTCTTGGCTCTCACCATATGTTTGTAGCTAACGTTATGGCTGTTGATGTTAGTGATGAATACATAGATAAAAATGGTAAATTTCATTTTAATAAATCAAAGCCTATATGTTATAGTCATGGAGAGTATTTTTTATTAGGTGATAAAATAGGTTCTTTTGGCTACTCCGTAAAGAAAGCAAAAACTAATAGAGCAAATCAAAACCATAAATAACATATTTTCACTTACAAAAAATATGTTGAATTTAATCAAATTTGTGATACTATTACTTTTAGGATTTTAATTATAACCTATTTTTAAAGGAGTTATTTATTTATGAATTATGAGCAATCATTAGATTATATAAACAAACTATATACTATGTTAGGCTATGACCTCAGCCTTAAAAGAATAGAAAAACTTATGGAAGAAATGTCAAACCCTCAAGACAAAATCAAAATTATACACGTAGCTGGTACAAATGGCAAAGGTTCTATATGCTCCATGCTCTCAAGTGTTCTTGTCGAGGAAGGATATAAAGTGGGTCTTTACACTTCTCCTCATCTTGAAAAATATAATGAGAGAATTACAATAAACGGCGTTCAAATCTCAGATAATGATTTTGCCGATTATATTACATACACCAAAAATTGCTGTGACCAAATAGTAAAAAATGGAGTTGAGCAGCCTACAGTTTTTGAGGTTGTTACAGCGGCGGCTTTTAAGTATTTTTTTGATAATACTGTTGATTTTTTAGTGCTTGAGGTTGGAATGGGCGGAAGGTGCGATGCCACTAATATAATAAAAAGCCCTCTTTGTACTGTTATAGCATCAATAAGTATGGACCATACAGAATATTTAGGCGACACTTTGGATAAAATAGCTTACGAAAAAGGTGGTATAATTAAACCAAACCGCCCTACAGTGCTTATATCACCTCATAAAGAGGTTAAAGACACAATTACTGATATATGCACTCAAAAAAACTCAAAACTTTATTTTTCTTCAAAAACAGGAGCAAAAATCAAAAAACAGGACATAACAGGCACTGTTTTTGATATAGATAATTCCGTTATTTCTTACAAAGATTTAAAAATGTCACTTTTGGGCGACTATCAGCTTATAAACGCCGCCGAGGCTTTAATGGCTTTTAAAGCTATTAACGAAAATAGCGATGTAAAAATAAGCGATGACTGCATAAGAACTGGAATTAAAAAAGCCAAGTGGAACGGAAGAATGGAAATAGTTGAAAATGAACCGCTTGTTTTATTAGACGGCGCGCACAATACAGATGGTATACTAATGCTCTCAAAATCGCTTAAAAAGTATTTTTCGGACAAAAAAATAACAATGCTTATAGGCATTTTGGGAGATAAAGAATATACTCAAATGCTCGAGCTTATAATGCCTATGGCATCAAAAGCCGTTTTTACAGAGCCTAACAGCGACAGAAAGTGGAATGTTGACAGTATAAATGAAATTATAAAAAAATATAACACTGAGATTTATGTTGAGAAAGACATATCAAAGGCTTATAATTTAGCCAAATCAATAACATCTAAAAATGACGTTGTTGTATGTGCTGGTTCTCTTTATCTTATAGGAGAGCTTTATAAACTTTCTAAATAAACTAAAGGAGCATTGTATGATTAATTTTAATGATGAGCTAAAAAAATACGAACCCATGCTTGAAATTAATGACATAGAAGACTCTATACACTCAACCGATGTTAAAGACATAATGGATATGCTTAATTATATAGTAAACAGCAATAACACTAAATACACAAAAAGGAGCGCGACAGATGATTTGTAAACGCTGCAAAAGTGAGATACCATTTGGTTATATATGCCCTAACTGCGGAGCGGATAATATAATTTTAACAAAAGCGAAAGCGGCTTCTTTAAGGCAGTATAACAAAGGTGTGGCTTTTGTTAAAGAGGGGGACTACAGCTCCGCCATTGAGGCTCTTAAAGCCTGCATACTTTTTGACAAACGCAATTTTGTGGCAAGAAACCTTATTGGAATATTATATTTTAAAACAGGGCTTGTTGGCGATGCCCTTAAAGAGTGGATAATAAGCTGTTCATTTAAAAAGAACAGAAATCCTGCTAAAAGATATATAGACTCTATTCAAGAAAACGCGCGTTTACTTGAAAAATATAACGATGCTGTTGAAATGTATAATAAAGCTCTTGAGAAATTTAAAAATCAAAATTATGACCTTGCTGTTATACAACTTAAAAAGGCTATAGATATAAACCCAACATTTATAGAGGCTCAAAATTTGCTTGCGGCATATTATTTAAGCACTAAAAACAGAGGCAAAGCAAAAAAATTAATATATAAAGTTCTTAAAATAGACAAACGTAATCCAAAAGCGCTTGCTTATCTTTCAGAAATAACATCTGTTAAAAAAGGTGAAACCGAAACAAAAAAAGAAATATTAGACGATGAGACTGAAATTTATGGCGGTAACGGAAAACCTTCTGAAGTCCCTATCTTATACAAAGAAAAAAGCAGTATAGGCTTTGATATTATATGTTTTGCCTCAGGTATAGCGCTTACAGCGGCAATATTTTTAGTGCTTGTTATTCCTTCTTTATCTAACACTGAAAAAAGCAAAATAACAGAACTTCAAAGGCAAATAAGCCAGCTTGAGGAAGAAAACTTAAACGGTACTTCTGTTTTTGCTATAAAATATAATAATCTTGAAGAAGAGCTTAAAAAAACTCAGCAGGAAAATGATAAATATAAAGGTGAGTACAGTGTAAAACAAAGAGAGCTTGACATGCAGTCTGCCGAGACATATATAACAGCGCAAAATTATGAGGAGGCAGCAAATTTATTGTATAACATAAATTTAGACGGGCTTTCGGAGGAAGATATATTAAAAATTGATAATCTAAAAGAGCAGTGTTATCCTCAAGCGGCTGAAAGCATATTTGAACAAGGAAGCCGAGAATTTAGAAACTCAAATTTTGACACCGCTAAAACCCTTTTAACTAAATCTTTGGACATGTCATCAAAAGATGATTTTTCCGATGACGCTCTTTATATACTGGCCCGCATAGCCGAGCAAGAAGAAGATTTTGATACAGCTAAAGACTATTACAGTAAAATAGTAAACGAATTCTCCAACTCCGACATATTCACGCTTTCAGAAAATCGGCTAAATGAGCTTTTATCAACACAATAAAATATTTAATATACGCTCTTATTTTCATTAAGAGCGTATATTTTTTAACCTTTTCTTCCTTTCTTGAAAGAAAGGAAGCGAAAGAACTTTAACTCTCAACTATTATGTGCAAATGTTATTGGCTAAGCTGACTTAGTTTATGTTTACACACAAAAACACACACTTCTTTCTTGAAACAAAAAAAGCGAAAGAATTTTAAATTTTAACTATTATGTGCAAGCATTATTAGCAAAGCTAATTTAGTTCATGTTTACACAAAAAACACACTATGAGAAAACTACTTTAAAATCAAAAAATTTTCTTAATCAGTATAAGCCCTTATATTATTAAGGGCTTAATATTTTTAAATTAAACGCTTTTACTGTAAAACTCCACAACATTTTTGTACTCCTCATTTATAAGAGCCTTTTCACCTTCTTCCGAAATACAGTAAACACCCTTTTCAATTTTTGTAAACCATTTATAAAAGTTATTGTAAAGCACACTATATTCGCTTTTGTCATATCCCAGTTCTTTAAGTTTAGCGCTTGTAAGTGTTTTTTCTTTTTTTAAAACGCACAAAAGTTTTATAGCTTTTTCTCTGTAAACAGTAACTATTTTTTTACAGTTAATTCCGCCTTTGTTAAAATCCTCACTTCTTAAAACCATTTCTTTCTCAACCGACTTTTTTTGTTTGTAATTTGTTATTTTTGTTATCCCCTCTGGAGAACATATAATTTGGGCAAGTTTTGTCGGGCTGTCAATAGCTACTGTAATAACACCAAAATCAAGACGTTTGCAAAGTTTAAGCATATTTTTCCAGTTTTTGTCTTTAGCGCCCTTTTTTGGTCTTGGTATTACAGCATAAACATTTTTACAAAAAGTTTGGCGTTGTAAAAGCTGATAAACCAAAGTTATATTAAAACTTTTTTTAAGCTCTGCCACTATTGTATTTTCTTGTTTTACAGCAACAATATCACAGTCTTTAACCTCCGAGCGAACATCAAAACCCATTTCAATAAAAAGTTTTTTTACAGGCTCATATAAATCGCTTTCACTAAAACTGTTCATTTTACCTCCGCCATAAATTTTTCTATATCATCAATGGTTTTTATCATATTACTTGTAAGTATATCACAACCAGTTTCTGTAACAAGTACATCATCTTCAATTCTTATGCCTATTCCCCATTCTTTTATATATAATCCTGGTTCAACACTTATTACCATGCCCGGCTTTAATGCCTGTGCTCTGTCTCCAACATCATGCGTCTGTGCGCCTATAAAATGGCTTACCCCATGAAAATAATAATTAAATACATCCTCTTTTGTTTTTACTAATCCTAATTTTAATAATTCATAATAGTAATAGTCTTTAAGAATGTCGTTTAACTTAGTATACATTATATTAGGTTTAATATTGTCAATAATTAGCTTTTGACCGTTTAAAACTATATTATAAACCAATTTTTGTCTTTCTGTAAATTTTCCGCTTACAGGAAATGTTCTTGATATATCACCGCTGTAATAACCCCATTGCGCTCCAGCGTCAACAAGCACAAGAGTATTTTCCTCTATTATATTGTTGTTATCTACATAGTGAAGTATAGTTCCATTCATTCCAGAGGCTACTATTGTTTTAAAAGCCTTGTCTTTAACACCATTCTTTTTAAGTACAAAATCATAATAAGCCTCTAACTCATACTCATTCATTCCAGCTTTAGCGTTTTTCATCATTTCCTCTATACCAAGCCTTGTTATGTCAGCCGCCTTTTTTATAAGTGATATTTCGTAATCACTTTTAATAACTCTCATTTTTTCCATAACAAAATATAAATCCTCAAAAGGTATTTTACCAAATATATCTCTCATTTCATTTTGTATAGCTTTAATGTCAATATCATTACGCCCAAAATCAGTAAAAAAACGATTTGTGTTATTCGCCAAATGAATAATGTCATTTTTAAAATCATCAATAAACTTTATATCCTCTATTCCACTTATATGTTTTGTTTCTTCCGGCGTGATATTAGCACCTACCCACCTTGCCATTTGTCCATTATCCGGCTCAATATAAACACGCTCAATATTTGTATCATTTATTTTGCCTGTTATATAAATCATGTTCTGTTTGTCTAAACCTGTTAAATAGTAAAAATTTCTGTCAGGTGTAAACTGATAATACTCATCGCCGCATTTAATAGGTGCCTTACCTGAATATACAACAGCCAAATCACCATTTTTTAATGTATCCAATAATTTTAATCTGTTATTTTTAAAAAACTCCATTTTTATCGCTCCTTAACAAAAATATAAAACTATTTTACCACTAAACTTACCAAAACAATATAGCAAAAAAATATAAACTATGATAAAATTCTAATTAGTTAATACTTAAAACATTGAGACTTTGTAGTTAAAGACTATTCGTATTTTTTATTTCATAAAAAATACTCATAACCCCAGGCGTTTAACAACGCCTAAGAGGCGGGGGGGGTGACTTACTTAGTCGGTTAAACTCTACTTTTTTGAAATAAAAGAAACAAAATAAATTTAAACAGAAAATTTATTTAATTAAAGTTTTTTGACAGTCTTATTTAAATGCTATTTGCATTTTTGTTTTACAATTTGCCGTTTAATAAACGAGGAGAAAAATAAATGGTTTCTTTAGAGGAATGCAGGCAATACGATTACCCAAAAGTAAAAAACGCTATTTTAAAAACATTTAAAAATTTGGGCGGTATAGAAAAATATATAAATAAAGGCGATAAAGTTCTTTTAAAAACAAACTTAGTTATGCGCAAATCGCCAGAGTCAGCCGCCATAACACATCCATATATAATACAATCTCTTGCCGAAATACTTATAGATTATGGCGCTTATGTAGAAATAGGCGATAGTCCTGGTGGACCTTTTAACAGTGTTATTTTAAAAAGTATATACAAATACACAGGCATTGAGGACGCCGCTAAAAAATCAAAAGCCATTTTAAGTTTTGACACAACACACTCATGTGTAAAAAATTCAAACGGGCTCATACTCAAAAACATATCAATATCAAATATGGTTTTGAATGCCGACAAAATTATATCCGTAGGTAAATTAAAAACTCATTCAATGACAACAATGACTGGAGCAGTAAAAAATATGTTTGGCGCTGTACCAGGAGCAAAAAAAGCTGAGTATCATTTCAATTATCAAAATATTGATGACTTCGCAAAGTGTATTATTGATATATGTCGTTTTACAAATCCGGTTTTATCTTTTTTAGACGCTGTTGTGGGTATGGAAGGAAACGGACCAACAGCCGGCAAACCACGTGATATAGGTATTATAATGGCGTCCGAAAATCCATTTGATTTAGATTTATCAGCTTGCAAAGTAATAAATATACCAGCGCAGGAAGTTCCTATTTTAAACTTAGCTATTAAAAATAGTTTTTGCCAAAAATCTATTGATGACATAAAATTTGTTGGAGAAAACATTGAAAATTATATAATAAAAGATTTTGAAATACCTCAAAACCATAGTATGCACTTTTTGGGCAAAAACCCGCCAAAAATAATAGAAAAATTTTTTAAGCGTCATTTATATCCATACCCAACAT
>CATJUP010000073.1 GCA_949743655.1 uncultured Eubacteriales bacterium | reverse complement strand
TTTATAACAAAACTACGTTACATGGGTGTCCCTTTTAACCCCACTCCATTCACCCCATAAAAATAAGACCCAAGCATTTGCTTGAGTCTATTTAAAGTTCTTTATATTATTTTCTTTAAATAAAGTAAGCGAGTGCATATGACACCCGCAATATCTTTTTTACAATATTTTAATTCTTTCTCATCGAATTAGACGCTAAATTAAACTTGTCATGTATAGCCACAATAGCATTCTCAACATCTTTTTCCTCAACAACAACGCTTATTTTAATTTCTGATGTTGAAATCATTTTTATATTCGCTCCTGCGTCATAAAGCGCCTCAAACATAAGACTTGCCACACCAGGGTGAGTAGCCATTCCCGCGCCTACTATTGAAACTTTTGCCACACCGTCAGTTGATGTGATTTCTTTAGCCTGTATTAAATTACTGTGTTTTTTGAGTAATTCAAGCGCCGCGGTTTTGTCATCAGCCTCAACTGTAAAAGATATACTTGCTGTATTGTTAATTCCGTTTGATTGTGCTATTATGTCTACAGAAATATTATGTTTTTCTAATATTGAGAATACTTCAAATGCCCTTCCTGGCTGGTCATCTATACCTCTTATAGTAATTATAGCTTGTTTTTTATCAGAAGCGACTCCGCTTATAAGCATTTTTTCCACTTTGTAATCCTCCTTAACTACTGTACCTTTATCTCTTGTAAGGCTTGAACGCACAACAAGCTCCACATTGTATTTTTGCGCCAGCTCGACAGAACGTGTATGCAAAACTTTAGCTCCAAGTGATGCCAATTCTGCCATATCACTGTAACCTATTTCGTCAAGTTTTTTAGCGTTTTTAACTATGCGCGGGTCAGCAGTATATACTCCGTCAACATCTGTATAGATTTCACATAAATCCGCCCCAAGAATAGCAGCTATGGCTACCGCTGAGGTATCAGAGCCGCCTCTTCCAAGCGTTGTAATATCGTCATATTTATTTATACCTTGAAATCCTGTTATTACAACAATATTTTTTCTTTCAAGCTCTCTAAGTATTCTCTCACGCCCTATTGTTTTTATTTTAGCGTTGGAGTGAACAGATGTTGTGGCTATTCCAACCTGCATAGCATTAAGTGAAACCGCGTTATAACCCATTTTTTCAAGCGCCATTGCCATAAGCGCTACAGACTGTTGTTCTCCTGTTGATAAAAGCATATCCATTTCTCTTTTTGACGCATTTGGATTTATTTCTTTAGCTTTTTCAATAAGCTCGTCTGTTGTGTCTCCTTGTGCAGAAAGTATTACCACAACGCCATTTCCACTATCATATGTTTCAGTAATTCTTTTAGCCACATTAAATATTCTTTCGGCGTTAGCCACGGAGCTTCCTCCAAATTTTTGAACTACTAACAAAAGTTTTTCCTCCTGTCTATTACAATATATTTATCCCTCTACTATTCTCGCGCCTAAAAGGTCAGGTTTTAATATTTCTATTTTCCACTCGTGTTCTTTAATAGAAGAAAGATAAGCGTTCATATTAACAGCAAACTCATCGGCTATATCATCTGTTATAACACTTACAAGTGTAGGTCCAGCGCCGCTCAAATAAGAACCCTTAGAACCATACTTGTCAGCCATTTTAAATATTCCGTCCATATCTGGAACAAGCTGCATACGATATGGCTGATGAAGTCTGTCGTCCATTGCCATTTTAAGATTATCTATATTGCCGGTAATCATAGACGCAACAAGAAGTGCGGCTCTTGACGAGTTAAATATGGCGTCTTTTCTTAAAACCGTGTGAGGAAGTATGTTTCTTGATTTTTCTGTTGATACAGGAAAATCCGGCATCATTATAGCAAAAGATAAATTATCAGGCATGCTTACTTTTACATGACGCATTTCGTTTTTACTCATCGCACCTATTACCATACCCCCTAAAAGAGCAGGGTTTGAGTTATCTGGATGTCCCTCTATTTGTGCCGCTATTTGAGAAAGTTCTTCAGTACTGTAATGACAGCCCGAAAGGTCGTTAGCGGCTATAAGCCCCGCTACTATACATGCTGCCGAGCTTCCTAAACCTCTTGTATGAGGTATATAATCTTCCTGTATAAGTCTTATACCTGGTATAGGTTTTCCCACCATATCAAAAAAATCTTTTATAGTTTTATAAATAAGGTTTGTTTCATCCGTGGGTATTTTAAGGTCCTGTTTTTTATTTATAAGTATTTGAAGACCCTCATCAATCTCAACATACCAAAGGTGATTGTACTTTTGAAAAGCTATTCCTACGCTGTCAAATCCCGAGCCCATATTAGCTGATGTAGCCGGTACTATTATATGTTTCATATTTTTATTCCTCCACACGGATTACATTTAGTATTTTAAACCCTTTTTTGGTAATTGTATCTATTTTTTGTTTTATATATTTATTACTTTCAGTTTTTGTAATAAAAGCAAATTCATGAGCAATTCCATTATCAATAATATCTTTAACTCCAAATATTTCCTCAACAGCACTTTTAGCTTTTTGCTTATCGTCAAAACAAATTCTTATAAGACTTTTAATTAATAGAGTATCATTGTTTAAAACATTTGCTTTTTTGTTTATGTCCCAATATATAGGTTTATTGTTTTTACTTTTTACCTCGTCTATTATGTCACCCACAACAGCGGCGGCTGTAGGAAGTTTACCAGCTCCACTACCATAATACATAGTTTCTTTAGACATATCCCCGTTTACAAATATGGCGTTGTATGCCCCGTTTACACATGCTAAAGGATGTTCTTTATTTATAAGGCACGGAAAAACACCAGCAGAAACGCCGTTTTCAGTATTCTCACTTAAACCTATAAGTTTTATAACACAGTTTATACTTTTGGCATAATCTATATCAGTTTTTGTGATTTTTGTTATTCCTTCTGTACTTATATATTTATAATCAACTGTCTTTCCATATGCTAACGATGAAAGTATAGCTATTTTTCTGCAAGAGTCATGCCCCTCAACGTCCGCTGTTGGGTCAGCCTCAGCATAACCCAATTTTTGAGCATCTTTAAGAACATCTCCAAAATCCTCGCCGTTTTGAGTCATACGGCTTAATATGTAATTTGTAGTACCATTAAGTATTCCTTTTATTTTAAGTATTTTGTCCGCTGTAAGAGATGTGTTTAAAGCTCTTATTATAGGTATTGTACCGCCACAGCTTGCTTCAAACATATAGTTTACATTGTTTTGTTCAGCTATTTTAATAAGCTCCGTTCCTTTTTCAGCTACAACAGCTTTATTGCTTGTAACAACGCTTTTACCTTTTTCAAGAGCCATTTTGCTAAATGTAAATGCTGGTTCAACACCACCCATTACCTCCGCAACAATATCAATACTGTCATCATTTAATATATCATTATAATCGTGAGTAAGTATATTTTCTACTTCATCACCCTCAAAATCCCTTAAATCAAGAACGCGTTTTACACTTATTTTTTCACCTGTTCTTTTTTCAATAATATCACAATTTGTTTTTAAAATTTCATAAACACCTGAGCCAACAGTACCATAGCCCAAAATTCCAACATTAATCATATTTATTCCCTCGCGATAATATTTATAGATATAACTCCAGATAATATTCCTATATCATTCATCAATTTACCTATATCGTCATTCATAGAACCTGTTTCAATAGTTATAGTAACATTAGCTATACCATTTATAGGTATATTTTGGTTTATAGTAAGTATATTTGCCTCTGCCGATGCCACAGAATTGAGCACAGCAGAAAGAACACCTTTTGTGTCATCAAGATTAATACCAAAAGTAACTGTTTTTCCTCTCATATTTTCGTAAAGCGGAAATATAGCGTCACGATATTTATAAAACGCGCTGCGGCTTATTCCAACAGTTGTAACAGCATCTTGAACAGTTTTTTCTCTTCCGCTCGCCAATATATTTTTCGCTTCCATAACTTTAATAAATATTTCCGGCAGAACACATTTATCCACAATATAGAATTTCTTATCTTCTTTCATTATTATCCTCCGGTTTTTATATAAAAACATTTGTACTCATGTGGTAGAATAATACCATTTATATATTATAAATTCAAGTGTTTTACACAAAAAATCGAACTATTTTAAATACTCTTCGTATTTTTCCTCTTTAAACCCTGCGCACACAAAATTGTCTCCAACAAGTAACGGACGCTTAATAAGCATACCATTGCTTGACAAAAGTTTGAATTTTTCCTCATCACTCATAGAATTTAG
>CATJUP010000072.1 GCA_949743655.1 uncultured Eubacteriales bacterium | reverse complement strand
GTTTAGATTTTTCGGCATACCAATAACCACCGGCATAACCGGTGGTTATTGGTATGCCGAAAAATAATTATATTGTATTATGTAATATAGTTTTATGCGCTTAAAAACGTGTTGTTTTAAATAGGTTTAAACTATATTAAAATTGTAATAAAACTTAATAAAAATTTAAGTGATTATTAATAAACAAAACAGCAGAATTTATGTATAATTATAACTGTAAAATTAAACAGAGATAAGAGGAGGTTTAATAATTGAAAAAAATAGTTTTATCAGCTGTTGTTTTGTTTTTGGCTGTAACTGCTGTTGGCTGCAAAGGAGGAAACAACACTAATTTAAACGCACCTGACGCCTCTTCCTCTCAGGTTGAGCAGGAAGAGGAAGTTTTTGACCCAAACAGCGTTGCGGTTGAGGTTGAGAAAGTTAAAAAAAGAAAAATAGAAGAAAAATCGACATTTTCAGGTACAGTTCTTCCTATTAAAACAGTTGAGGTAGCATCACCACGCTCGGGAGTAAAAGTTAATAAAGTAAATTTTGATGTTGGGGATAATGTGAGTGCTGGAGACATATTATTTGCTTTAGATACATCTGATATAGAAAATAATATAAGTGTTTTAAACGCCAATTTAGAGTCGGCGGATGTAAATATAAAATCCGCCGAGACAGAACTTTCTTTAGTTGAGGGTTCTCAAACTCAAATTCAAATTCAAAACCACAAAGATACAATAGCGGAGGCTGAAAGAAATTATCAAGCGGCTAAAACAACTTTACAAAATGCCGAAAGGGATTATAATTCTGGAAAGGCTCTTTTTGAACAGGGAGCCATTTCTCAAAATGAGTTTACAGAATTAAAAAATAGTTATGATGACGCTGTTAGAAAAGAAGCCTCTTCAAACGATACTTTAAATACGGCTAAATATAATTATGATATTTACATAAATAAAACTATACCAGAAAATAAAAAAAGAGCTCAGGATACTTTAAATTCTGCTGTTGCATCAAAAAATGCACAGTCAGCCCAAATGCGCTCTTATCAAAAAGATTTGGCGGACTCAAATGTAAATAGCCCTATAAGCGGAACAGTGCTTGAGTGTAACGCAGTGGCAGGTTCTATATTAAACGGAACGCCTTTTGTTATAGTTGATTTAAGCACAGTTAAAATTGAAATAAATGTGTCGGAAAAAGTTATAAACTCAATATCAATAGGAGATAATGTTGAGATAAACATAGCGTCATATTCAAGCAAGCCTTTTAACGGAAAAATATCAACAATAGCGCCTGGCTCAAGTTCTGACGGAACATTTCCGGTTACTATAGAAATACAAAATCCTAATAATGAACTTAAAAGCGGTATGTTTGCTGAGGTTAATTTTGTTAATAACGTTAGTGACGGAAATGTTGTTTTAAATAAAAGTGCTGTTCTTATAGATAGTGTTAGTGAATATGTGTTTATTATTGAGGATAAAAAAGCTAAAAGAGTAAATATAAAAACAGGTATAGATAATGGTAAGGAAGTTGAGATTTTGGAAGGCATAACCGAGGGAATGGATGTTGTGGTAAATGGCGGAAGTTACCTTAATGATGGCGACAGTGTAAGAATAGTAAATAATTCTGAAACACCAGCTAAAGCTAATGGAGAGGGGGAATAACAAATGTTCTCAAAAATTTCCATAAAGCGACCCATAACAACTGTAATGATGATACTTATGGTGTTTATTGGCGGTATTGTGGCATACCAAAATCTTGAAATTGCTTTTATGCCTTCGGTAGAAATGCCTCAAATATACATAGGTACTTCTTATCAGGGCGCTGGTCCTGAAGAGGTAGAAGAAATGGTCACAAAACCTCTTGAAAAAGTATTATCAACAGTAAGCGACATAAAAAATGTGCGTTCATGGTCTTCTTTAGGTTATTCTCAGGTGTCACTTGAGTTTAGAGAAGGTGTTGATTTAGACCAAAAGACTAATGATGTAAGAGACAAATTGGAAATGGTTTATCTTCCAGATGACGCGGATAAGCCATCTATATATAAATATAATACCGAAGACCAAAACAACAGTATTATTGTAGGTATAAGAAGCAAAAGGTACAACCAATACACACTTTACAATATTGTAAACGACAGACTTAAAAATAGATTTGAAAGTGTTGAAGGTGTTTCTGGCGTTGAAATATGGGGCGGAAGACAGTATGAGGTTGAACTTACTGTAGATCCAGCTGATTTAAGCGGTTATGGTGTTACAATAGACGATATATCAAACGCCATATCAAATGAGAACAGAAATACATCGGCGGGAAGCGTGGCACAAGGTGACTCATCGATGAGTTTGAGAGCTGTTGGAGAGTTTAAATCTGAAGAGGATATTAAAAATGTTCCTATAAGAACATCAAAAGGAAACATAATACATGTAAGTGACATAGCCAATGTAAAAAAAGTTGAAAAAGAAAGTAATATTGTAACTATTATAAATGGCGAAGACGGAATAATGCTTTCTTTGGCTAAACAGTCTGGAGCTAACATAGTTACTGTAAGCGAGGACATTGAAAAAGAAATAGAAAGCATAAAAAAAGAGTTTGGCGATTTAGAAATAGAGCTTATAGATTCAACAAGTGATTATATAAAATCGTCTATAGGCAGTATTACAACAACAGCTTTTGAAAGCAGTATAGTAGCCGTGTTTATACTTCTTTTGTTTTTAAGAGACTGGAGATCTTCTTTGGTAATAGGTTTATCAATACCAGCGTCTATAATGGCTACATTTGGTTTAATGTATATTACTGGTATAACAATGAACATTATATCTATGGGCGGTATAGTTATAGGTATAGGAATGCTTGTTGATAACTCGGTAGTTGTTTTGGAGAATATAAATACATATTATAAGCGTGGTTTTTCACCTCAAGATGCTGCTGTTGAAGGAAGCAAAGAGGTAGCTATGGCGGTAACAGCGTCAACACTCACATCTATAGCAGTTTTTGGACCTATAGCTTTTGTACCAGGCACTGTGGGCGCTATAGTAAAAGATTTGTCATATACAATATGTTTCGCTCTTATGGCGTCACTTGTAGTATCGCTTACATTTGTGCCTATGGCGTGCTCTAAACTTTTGTCACGCCAAAAACGCAGAAAGGACAAAAAAAGATTTATATTGGCGTTTTTAGGTGATATTTGTGCTAAGTTTTTAGATGGACTTGATAGTTTTTATAGAAAAGTTTTGGCGCTGTCGCTTAGGCACAGAATTAAGACTACTATAATAGTTATAATGGTTTTTGTTATTAGCCTTGTTAGTTATTTTTCTCTTACAAGAGAGCTTATGGGAGATACTGATGAGGGAACATGCTATGTTTATGTGGATTTGCCAGAAGGCACTGAGTTTGATAAAACAAAAGAAGTGTTTTATAATGTTTTGGATATTATAGGAGATATTCCTGAGACAGAAAGCTCGGTTGCAAGAGCAAGTGGAAACTATATATATATAAATTATCAGTTCTGTGACAAAGAGAAAAGAAACCGTTCTACAAACGAAATAGCAAATGAGATATACGAGAAAATAAAAAATTTGGCGGGCGTTGACATAAGCATATACGGCTCAGGTACGGCTATGGGTTCTATGGGCGGAAGTTCTGATATATCACTTAGAGTTACAGGACAGGATAACGAGAGTTTAAAACAAGCTGGAAAAGACATAGTAAAATTATTAAACACAATACCTGGTGCGCGTAATATTAAAACATCTCTTGATGACGCCACGGCGGAAGGTAACATAATAATAAATAGAGATAAAGCAGCTAAGTATGGAGTTTCAGCTTCTGCTATTGCTAACGCTGTTTCGGCGGCTGTAGACGGGGCTAAAGCCACAACAATAAAAACTGATGGCACTGAAATAGATGTTGTTATTAAATATGATGGTGACAAGGCTAAATATTTAAGTGATGTTAAAAACATTACAATACCTACTTCATCAGGAAAACTTATACCTGTAAATGAGGTTGCGGAATTTGTTATAGGTGACAGTGCTCTTACAATATCACGCGAGAACCTTCAAAGATATATAAATGTTACAGGAAGTTTTGACGGTCTTGAAATGAGCCAAATACAACAGGCTGTACAAGAAAAAATGGATAACTACATTATGCCAGCGGGCTGTAGTTACTCATTTGGCGGAAGTATGGAAACAATGGAAGAAATGATGAAAACGCTTACAACTGTGCTTGTAGTGTCGGTATTGCTTGTATACATGATTATGGCGTCACAGTTTGAGTCTTTAATATATCCGTTTATAATAATGTTTTCTATGCCTATAGCTATAACCGGCGGAATGTTGGGGCTTTTTGTAACAAGACAGTCTATTACGGCTATGTCTATGTTAGGTTTTATAATGCTTATAGGTATGGTTGTAAACAACGCCATAGTGCTTGTAGATTACACAAACCAGTTAAGGCGTGAAAAGGGGTTAGGGCACAATGATGCTCTTATTGAGGCAGGACCAGCAAGGCTTAGACCTATACTTATGACAACTCTTACAACTATTATAGGTATAATGCCTATGATATTTTCTCAAAGTTCGGGTATGGAAACACAGCAGCCTTTGGGAATAGTTGTTGTGTTTGGTCTGGCGTTTTCAACAGTTATAACGCTTGTGTTTATACCTGTGCTTTACTCGGCTATAACCGCTGTTAGAAACAAAATAGCAAGGCGTATAGCTAAATATCAAGAAAAACATTACGAGTATTTATAATCTTCCTTTCTTGAAAGAAAGGAAGTGAAAGAACTTTAACTTTTAACTATATATGTGCAAGAGTTATTGTTAAAGCTGATTTAGTTTATGTTTAAACTAAAAACATACATTTTTTATTGAAATAAAGAAAACAAAAGAATTTTAAACAAAGACGTCATTTTTATTGTAAATTTATTTGTTTTACTTTATTTCGAGAAAGTAATAAAAAATTTTTAAATTAAAATACAATTAAATTATCATTATAAAAACTGCGGTTTTTAACTCTAATTTTTGGTTAAAAGCCGCGGTTTTTGCCGTTTTTAAACATGTATTTTATTTTAATGTTGGAAAATCTATTTACTTGATAAATTTAAAGCAATATTGTATAATTACCTCTAAAATCTCTATTAGATAATAATTATTATAAACATATATTTGTATAAAAGGAGGAAAAACATGAGCCTTTTTAACAAAGTACGTGTTGGTATAGATATAGGTTCTACAACTGTTAAGGTAGTAGTTATTTCAAAAAAAGGGGAAATATTGTTCTCACAGTATAAAAGACACTTTTCTGAGATAAAAGAGACACTTGAGAATTTAATTTGTCAGGCACGTGAAAAAATAGGTAATTTGAGTTTTGCCGTTATGATGACGGGAAGCGGCGGAGTAGCTATAGCTGATGTTTTGGGTATTAATTTTATACAAGAGGTTGTATCAACGGCTAATGCTATAAAGGAGGATATACCAAAAACAGACGTTGCTATAGAGCTTGGCGGTGAGGATGCCAAAATTATATACTTTAAAGGCGGAATAGAACAAAGAATGAACGGGGTATGCGCCGGCGGAACAGGCTCTTTTATAGACCAAATGGCGTCACTTTTGCAAACAGACGCCAAAGGGCTTAACGATTATGCTAAAAATTACAGTGTAATTTATCCAATAGCGTCAAGGTGTGGTGTTTTTGCCAAAACTGATATTCAGCCTCTTATAAATGAGGGTGCGGCTAAAGAGGATTTGGCGGCGTCAATATTTCAAGCCGTTGTAAATCAAACAATAAGCGGTTTGGCGTGCGGAAAACCTATAAGGGGAAACGTGGCATTTTTGGGCGGACCACTGCACTTTTTATCCGAGTTAAGACAAAGATTTATAGATACTTTAAATCTTACAGACGAAACTGCTATAATGCCAAAAGACAGCCACATTTTTGCGGCTTATGGCGCGGCGCTCAGCGCGGACGAAAATACAAGTGTTATGGACTTTGACACTCTGGAAAATAAAATTAAAGATGTTAAAGCTCTTGAAAGTGAAGTAAACCGCCTTTTACCATTGTTTAAAGACCAAAACGAATATGAGGTTTTTAACAAAAGGCATTCCAATGAAAAAGTAAAAAGAGCTGAACTAAAAACATACAGCGGAGATGCTTTTTTGGGAATAGATGCCGGAAGCACAACAACAAAAATAGCGCTTATTTCTGATAAAGGAGAATTGTTGTATTCTTTTTATGCCTCAAATGAGGGAAACCCGCTTAATGTTGTTATAAATGCTTTAAACGAGCTTTATAATGTTATTCCAGAAGGAGTTAAAATTAAAAACTCATGCGTAACAGGATACGGCGAGGGGCTTATAAAAGAAGCACTGCTTGTTGATTTGGGATATATTGAGACAGTGGCACATTATAAAGCCGCTGCGTTTTTTAGACCAGATGTTGACTTTATACTCGATATAGGCGGTCAAGACATGAAATGTATAAGAATAAAAGATAACGTTATAGATAGCGTGCTTTTAAACGAGGCGTGCTCTTCGGGTTGCGGCTCTTTTATAGAAACGTTTGCTAAGTCACTTAATTATTCTGTTGAGGATTTTGCTAAAATAGCTCTTTTTGCTAAAAACCCTATTGATTTGGGTTCGAGATGTACAGTTTTTATGAACTCAAGAGTTAAACAGGCGCAAAAAGAAGGCGCTCAAGTAAGTGATATTTCGGCTGGTTTGGCATATTCTGTAATTAAAAACGCTCTTTTAAAAGTTATAAAAATATCCGACCCAAAAGCGTTAGGAAAAAGCATTGTTGTTCAGGGAGGAACTTTTTATAACAATGCCGTTTTAAGAAGTTTTGAGTTTATAAGCGAGAGAAATGCCGTAAGACCGGATATAGCCGGGCTTATGGGGGCTTTTGGAGCCGGTCTTATAGCTAAAGAAAAATACTTTGAGGGATATGAAACAACATTAATATCAAAAGAAGCTATGAGTAGTCTTGATATAAAAACAAACCATACCCGCTGCAAAGGCTGCACAAACAACTGTTTGCTTACAATAAATATTTTTGACGGTGAAAGAAAATTTGTAACAGGCAATCGCTGTGAAAAAGGCGAAGGCAAACAATATTCTAACAAATATATTCCTAATCTGTTTGAGTATAAAAAGAACAGGCTTTTTGATTATGTATCCCTTACCGAAAAAGAGGCTAAAAGGGGTGTTATAGGTATACCGCGAGTACTTAATATGTATGAGGATTATCCTTTTTGGCACACGTTTTTAACTAATTTGGGCTTTAGCGTAAAATTGTCTCCTTACTCAAACAAGGGCATTTACGAAAAAGGAATTGAGTCTATACCAAGCGAGTCCGCTTGTTATCCAGCTAAAATAGTACATGGGCATATAATGTGGCTTATAGAAAATAATGTTGACACAATTTTTTATCCGGCGGTAGTTTATGAAAGACCAGATATTAAAAACGCTGACGAGTGCTATAACTGTCCTATTGTTACGTCATATTCAGAGAATATAAAAAATAATGTTGAGGATTTAAGAGAGAAAAATATAAAGTTTATTAATCCTTTTATATCGTTTAAAAATAAAACGGCTCTTATTGAAAGACTTACAGATGTTTTTAGCGATTACAATATTACAAAAAGAGAAATAAAAGAAGCTATTGAAATGGGATGGGATGAGTGGACAAAATTCCGTAACGATATGCGCAAAAAAGGTGATGAGGCTTTAAAATACATAGAAGATAATAATATAACTGGTATAGTTTTAGGCGGAAGACCATATCATGTAGACCCTGAAATTAACCATGGAATACCAGAGCTTATAACTGGATTTAATATGGCTGTGCTTACAGAAGACAGTGTGGCTTATAGAGGAAAAGTTGAAAGACCACTTGTTGTACGTGACCAATGGATGTATCATTCAAGACTTTATGAAGCGGCGGCTTTTGTTAAAACACAAAGTGCTCTTGAGTATGTACAGCTTAACTCTTTTGGCTGCGGGCTTGATGCTGTTACAACTGACGAGGTAAAAGACATATTAAACGCAGCAGGAAAAATATACACATCTCTTAAAATAGATGAGGTAAACAATTTAGGTGCTGCAAGAATAAGAATACGTTCTCTTATAGCGGCTATAGAAGATAGAAAGGCTATGAACGTAATACCTAAAAAAGCCGATGTGTCACTTAAAAGAAAAGTGTTCACGGCTGAAATGAAAAAAGACTACACTCTTTTGTGCCCTCAAATGTCGCCTATACATTTTGATATACTTAAAGAGTCATTTAAATCAAGCGGATATAAAATAGACGTAATGCCTGCTATAGACAAAAACTCTATAGACACAGGGCTTAAATATGTTAATAATGACGCGTGTTATCCAGCGCTTATAGTTGTTGGTCAAATTATAAACGCATTAAAAAGCGGAAAATATGACATAAACAAAGTGGCTGTTTTAATGAGTCAAACGGGCGGGGGGTGCAGAGCGTCAAATTATATAGGCTTTATAAGAAAAGCTCTTAAAAACGCTGGTATGGAAAACATACCTGTTGTGTCGGTAAGTGTGGGGCTTGAAAAAAATCCTGGCTGGAAATACTCTTTGCCTTTGTTTAAGAGGGTTATGCAGGCTTTTGTTTATGGCGATTTATTTATGCGTGTTCTTTACAGAGTACGTCCTTACGAAAAAGTTGAGGGTTCGGCTGACGCGCTTTATAAAAAGTGGAACAATAAAATTAAAAAGGATGTTGTTACAGGCGCTAATTTTAAATCTAACATAAGGGCTATAGTAAATGATTTTGATAACTTTGAAATTGACGAGAGAATTAAAAAGCCTAAAGTTGGTATTGTAGGAGAAATACTTGTAAAATTTCATCCTACAGCAAACAATGATTTGGTGTCTTTAATAGAAAAAGAGGGGGCTGAGGCTGTTGTGCCAGACCTTTTGGGCTTTGGGCTTTACAGCGCTTACAACTCAGTTCAGAAACATAAATACTTAGGTTTTAGCGCAAAATCTGATATAACGGCTAAGGGTGTTATAGCGCTTTTAGAGAGTTTTAGAAAACCTTTAATTGATGCTTTAAACAACAGCAAGCGTTTTAAAGCGCCAGCTAAAATAGATGTTTTGGGAAAATATGCCGAGCCTATAGTATCACTGTGCAACCAGACCGGCGAGGGGTGGTTTCTTACAGGAGAAATGCTTGAGCTTATACATGACGGTGTGAATAATATTATATGTACGCAACCTTTTGCTTGTTTACCTAACCATATTGTTGGAAAAGGTGTTATAAAAGAAATTAAGAGAAAAGAACCACTTGCTAATATTGTGGCGGTGGATTATGACCCGGGTGCAAGTGAAGTAAATCAGCTTAACAGAATTAAACTTATGCTTGATGTGGCACGCAAGAATGTATCTAAGGAAAATGAGGTTTATACAGGTAATATTATAAGAGTGCCTATTGTTAGCGGCTCGATACCTAAAACACCGCAAACGCTTTAACTTTTTTCATTTCTTGAAAGATATGAAACTAAACAACTTTAACTCTTAACTGTTGTGTGCAAGTATTTTAGCAAAATGGAGTTTATGGTTAAGTGATAAATATAATAATTTTTTAGAAATAAAACGAAATACCTTTCAAATAGAAACTTTGTTTCATTGAAAGGTATTTTTTCAATTAAAGTTTTTTGTCCAGATTTTTTGAAAAAAAGCTGGTGGAAGTTTGAGTGCGAATAACATCCAGTGGCTCTTTGTTTTGAGCCGACCAAAGCACAGAGCAACCTTCAATACTATAATCTCTATTCCACAATAGATTTAAGCTCTTTTATAAACATAGCGTTGTGTTGTGGTGAAAGCAGACAAAAACGCAAATATGACTCATCAAGAAATTTAAAACTTGCGGCGTCACGTATAAGCATTTTTTTATTAAGCATTTTGTCAAATATATCAGCGGCGTTTGTTTTGCTGGTTAAAAGTTTTAAAAGTATAAAATTAGAGCTTGAGTTGTACGATTTTATATTTTTCCATGTTTTAAACTCGGCAAGAGCTTTTTTTCTTTCAGTTGTTATAAGTGACCACGTCTGTTTTTTATACTCCTCATCTAAAAACATTCTCTCACCGGCAAACGCCGCAAGTATATTTACAGACCATGGGTTTTGATTTTTTTGAAGCAGTTTATGAAAATTGCTGTTGCTTGTTATACCATAGCCCAAACGGATACCAGGAGCGGCGAAAAATTTAGCTGTTCCCCTTATTACAAAAAGATTGTCATATTTTTTTGTAAGTGGTATTGCGCATATACTGTTTATGTCTTCGCTAAATTCAATATATGTTTCGTCAATCATTACAAATGTATTGTTTGTTTTGCAATGACAAAGTATTTTGTCCAACTGTTCGATATTTATAGCCGTACCAGTAGGATTATTGGGGTTGCAGGCTATAAAAAGGTCAATGTCAGGCGTTAAAAATTTTATAAGACTATCAACATTAATATTAAACTCATATTCTTCTTTTAAAGGAAAATACTCAAAATTGCTGTTTGATATTTTAAGCTCATTTTCGTATTCGGAATATGCTGGACCCAATATAACGGCTTTTTTAGCATTTACCGATTTTATAAACACTGATATAAGCTCTGTAGAGCCATTGCCTACTGATATATTTTTAAAATCGGCATTTGTGTAGTTGGCTATGCTCTTTTTTAAAGCTGTGTAATTTTTATCAGGGTACATTGACACTATGTCTATATTTTCGGCGATAGCGTTTTTTACACTTTTAGGAAATCCCAAAGGATTTATATTACCACTAAAATCTATTATTTCTGATTTTGGTATTTTATATTGTCTTTCTATTGCGTCAAGGTCGCCACCATGAGCATGAAAAATGCTACTCAATTTTAATCACTCCTAAAAATCATATTCTCTTTCGTATTTTGTTATATTTCGGCTTTGTCTTACAAGACGTGGGTAAATTATGCGTTCTTCAGATTTTATAGTGCCTAAAAAAGATATTTCAATATCAAGGTCATGTTCAAAACAGTTAGTATACTCAATAATATTGTCATTTTTTGGCATTTCAACAAAAGAACGTATGTGCTTTAGTTTAGTATTTAATATAAACTCGTTATTTAAGTATTTAAAGCTGTGTTTATCTAAATTTAAACCTAAATAAGAGTTAATTTCGTATTTAAGCTGTCTAAGTGTTATATCGACAGGAATGTCGAGTATTTTCCACATATCTTTATTTTTTTTAAAAGTTATTTTTAATCTATAAACGTTAGTTGGTTTAAAATCATCGTTTGTTTTTTTGTCCATAGTTGACAAAATAATTTGATATAGGTTTATTAAATTATTTGCTTCTTCGTATGTTATTTCTTTGTTCATTGAAATATTGTCATTCTCATTTGGAGATGTATTTAAAATTTTGGCACCTTTTTTAGTAAGTGTAAAATAATTAGGCGTTAAAAAAAGCTCCAAAGATGGGTCGCAATTAGTTGTTAATATTGGTTTTACAAAGTCATAATCCTCAATAAAATAATACGATTCAAAATAACAGGGTGTTAAAATACCCATATAATGTCCTAAAGGTGTAACAAGCCATCTGTCAATTAACACATTTAAGTAAAGTGTTGATGAGGCGGCAAATTCTTCTTCATCACTAAGTTCTTTTTCGGTGTCTTGGTTAATATTTTCAAGTATATTGTCAATATCAATACCGATTATTGAATATATATATCTAAATAGAGGGTCAAATAAATATTCTGACGAAAGTATTTTAATTATGGTTTTTGTACTGGAGTTTGGCAGCGCTATTCCGGTTTTTAAAGACACTTTTTTTATAAATAGTTCTACAGCACAATTAAGCAGTATTTTAAACTGTTCAATGTTATCAAGAGAAAAAAATTTATTACATTCAATTTCATTTTTTTGATATTTAGTTGTGTTTATAGAGGGCATTTTTGATAATAGCCCTATGCTAAGAGCTAACTCGGCTATATATGATATATAGTAAAAATCATTTATAAATACGTCTTTAAAATTTGATATAATAAGACTGCTGTTTTCATATGAGAAAAAGTCATAATCACCTGCTGGAAAGCATTTATCACAAATATATTTAATGTCTTTTATAAAAAAATCATCATTTAATGAAAGTTCATGTTTTTTTAGACTGCAAAAAAATTTTTGCTCATTATATGAAACGTCTATTGAAAACATTAGCTCACTTTTGCAAAAATTACGTATTATATTAATTGGTGTAAGAGGTGTATCCTCAGCAAAAGTTGAGTAAAGCCATTTTTTAAACATTGAATGACTTATTTTAAATAGTTCTTCTATTTCATCATTTTCGGCTATAGTTAATATTTGGCAAAATTCTTTATTAAATAGATTAAATAAAGTTGATATTAATTTATTTTCCAACTCATAGTGTTTTGTTTTAATTTTCATTGTTTACTCCTTGTTTATAAAAGACTATTCGTATCTTTATTAAAAAAAATACTCATAACTAACATATTTAAATGCTTATAAATAAACATTTAATGTCATAAAGAGGTTTAAGAGTTGTTTAATCGAATTATATTTTAACAGATAATATTGATTTTACAATACACATATAAATATTGTAATATAATATAAATAATAATGAGTGAGATTTTTGTCGGCTTAAAGAGTTTTGTGCTTATATGTAATAACTGCATAAAATGCAAAATAAATTTTTAAACAATTTTCTATAAAAAATTGCTTTTTTTTATAACTTTTTAAAAACGCGTATATATCATATAAAAAATTATGGAAAAAATTTGTATAGTTTTAACTTGCAAATTTGAGTTATTTAGTGTAAAATATGAATAAATTTGTGAGATAGGTATTTGTTTTAAACTTATATCGGGCTTTAAGTAAAAACATTTTACCTAAAGGAAGAGTCTCACCTAAAAATTGTCTGTTTAAATAGTAGCAGTTACTTGGCGTTTTTGTTTTTAATGCAAAGGGGAGTTTCGCATTTCGCATAATTGTTAGTTTTTAACAGTCTTTTTTTATGAAAAACGAAAGTGGTACACACTGCCACAAAACGTTATCTTCCACAAAATATTAAAGGGTAAAAAATTTAGGAGGTTTTTAAATGAAAAAAAGAGTTTTAGCAATCGCAATGGCTACACTTCTTTGTGTAGGTGTATTTGCTGGCTGCGGCGGTGGTTCTTCATCAGGTGGTTCTTCAGCACCTGCGGCATCAACACCAGCGTCTTCAACACCAGCATCTTCAACTTCAAGCGCTTCTGAGCCAGCGGCTTCAGGAGAGGTTGAGTATGCTATGATAGCTGGAACAAGTACACCAGACACACATCCTTACAACTTAGGTATGGTAAGAATTGGCGAGCTTGTAAAAGAGAAAACAAATGGCGCTGTTACACTTGATGTATTTGGTAACTCACAGCTTGGTAGCGAGCGTGACCTTATTGAGGGTCTTCAGTTAGGTTCTCTTCAAATGACTTGCGTTTCTACAGCTCCTTTAGCTGGATTTACAGACGCTTTCCTTGTATTTGACCTTCCTTTCATATTTGCTACTACAGAAGAGGCTAGAACTGTTCTTGATAGCGAGGTTGGTCTTGAAATTCTTCACTCAGTTGATGACCAAGGTCTTAAAGGACTTGCTTGGTTTGAAAACGGTTTTAGAAACGTAACAAACAATGTTAGACCAATTACTGTACCTGATGACTTAAAAGGTATCAAAATCAGAACAATGGAAAACCAGATGCATATGGCAGCATTCCAGATAATGGGCGCTGACCCTACACCTATGGCTATGGGTGACGTATTTACAGCTCTTCAGCAAGGAACAATCGATGCTGAGGAAAACCCTGTACCTATCGTTGCTACAAACAAATTCCAAGAAGTTCAGAAATATATCTCTATGACAGGACATATATTTAGCCCGACACCTGTACTTATTTCAGCAGATTACTTCAACGCTTTACCAGCAGAGTATCAAGAGGCTGTTCAGGCTGCCGCTACTGAGGCTGCTCCTTACCAAAGAGAGCAAATTGATGAGCAGAACGTATCAGGTCTTGAAGAACTTACAGCAGACGGTATGGAAGCTAATGAACCAGAAAAAGCTCCTTTCCAAGAGGCTACAGCTCCTATTTATGATGAATACATCAAAGAGGGCGCTGGAATGGTATCACCTGACATATATGAAAGAGTAAACGCTGTATTAGCTGAAATGCGCTAATTATAAGTACACAACTTATTAAAATGTAAATAAACATAGCTGCCTGAAGACTTTAAAAGCTAGCAGGCAGCTTTTTAAAAAAATAGGTATTTTTAATTTTATTTTAATTATTAGTAAATCTTAAAAAATACACAAATAACACAATATATGTTTATTTGTTATTAGTATTTATAACTTTATATTATTTTTTATCTGTGTGTTGTTTTTAATTTCTCAATTTTTTAATTTTTATGGAAAGAAGAAGTGTGCTTCTTTTCATGGTTATATGGAATTTGACGCAATTATTTTAAGGGTAATTTTTAATTTCTTTCTTTTAGTCCTTTTAGGCTAAGGAGGATTGGAGGGGCATTTTGAACGACAATTTAAAAAAATTTTTGGACAATTTTGAGGGGTATATATGTATAGGCACGCTTGCCGTAATGTCAGTTGTTATTTTCTGGCAGGTTGTATGCCGTTATGTTTTAAAAAGTTCTTTACCGTGGTCTGAAGAGCTTTCCAGATACCTTTTGGTGTGGACTGCGTTTATGGGCGGCGCTTATGGTGTAAGGCTTGGCGCGCATATAGGAGTAGAGGCTTTTGCCATGCTTCTTCCTAAAAAAGCTCAAAAAGTGCTTAATATATTTGTTATGATAGCTACAGCTATACTTTGTGTTTTAATATTTAGATATGGTGTTGCTATTGTTCAAACACAGCTTGAAAAGAACCAGCTTTCACCAGCTATGCGTATACCTATGGGATATATGTATTTGGCTATACCTGTTGGAATGGTATTTTTTATTGTAAGATACATACAAAATATTATTGAGGCTGTAAGAGATTTTAATAAAAAAGATGACGCACAAAAGGAGGGCATTGAATAATGGCTACATATATTTTTGTTACATTTGCTATAACAGCTATACTCGGCTTTCCTATTTGGGCAGTTCTTTCAATATCTTCATTTGTGGCTCTTACATTCGCTAACACAACACCTCTTATAGTTGTTGTACAAAGAATGTTTACCGCTGTTGACTCTTTCCCGTTGCTTGCTGTTCCTCTTTTTATGGTTGCCGGCAATCTTATGGAAACAGGCGGTATATCAAGAAGACTTATAAATTTCTGTAACGCTGTTCTTGGTTGGCTTCCTGGCGGACTGGGCATGGCAGCTATACTTACATGTATGTTCTTTGCTGCTATTTCTGGTTCTGGTCCTGCTACTGTTGCCGCTATTGGTGGTATAATGCTTCCAGAAATGGAAAAAGCTGGATATGACAAATGTTTTGCTGCTGCTCTTATGGCTGTTGCCGGAGCTATAGGCGTTATTATACCTCCTTCTATACCTATGGTAAACTTTGGTGTTGTTGGTTCCGTTTCTATAGCAACATTGTTTGCTGCTGGTTTTGGACCTGGTATATTAGTTGGTCTTGCTCTTATGATTGTTACATTTATAACGGCTAAAAAATATGGTTATGGAGAGGCTGTAAAACAAAAATTCTCATTAGCTAATGTAGGTAGAGAATTTTTAAAAGCATTCTGGGCTTTATTAATGCCTGTTATAATACTTGGCGGTATTTACGGTGGTATATTCACACCTACCGAGGCTGCTGCTGTATCAGTTGTTTATGGTTTCTTAGTAGGTCTTTTAATATACAGAGAGCTTCCTTTAAAGAAAATACCTTCAATGTTTATGGCTGCTGGTAAATCAACAGCTATGGTTATGATGATTATAGCATCAGCTTCAGGTTTTGGCTGGATACTTACGTCAGCTCGTGTACCAGATGCTATAGCAACAGCTATGCTTGGCTTTAGTTCCAGCAAAATTGTTATACTTCTTCTTATTAACATACTTCTTCTTATTGTTGGATGCTTGCTTGAGACAACTGCTGCTATTATCATACTTACACCTATATTCCTTCCGATAGTTACACAGCTTGGTGTAAACCCTGTTCACTTTGGTATTATAATGGTAGTAAACTTGGCGATAGGTATGTCAACACCACCTCTTGGTGTAAACCTGTTTGTTGCCTGTGGTATAGCTAAGATTTCTATAGAGCAGATTACAAAGGCTATTATATGGCTGCTTATTGCAAATATTATAGCATTGTTTGTAATTACTTACATACCAGGTATCTCGTTGTTTATACCAAAAATTATGGGACTTGCATAATAAGTATAATATTAATTGCCCACGGATTTTTTCCGTGGGTTTTTATATTTTTAATTAAAAGCAACTGTTGTATTATCAATTTTATACAAAACAAATACATATGTTTAAAAAATTATTTGATATTATAATTATGTTTTATTATAATAGAAAAGATAATTATAATATGAGGTGATTTTATGGTTTTGTTTATTGAGTATCCTAAATGTTCCACATGTAAAAAGGCTAAAAAATGGCTTGTTGATAACAATATTGATTTTACAGACAGAGATATTGTAAACAATACGCCTAACATTGAAGAAATTAAAGATTTTGTTAAAAAGAGCGGAATGGATATTAAAAAGTTTTTTAATACAAGTGGTATGCTTTACAGAGAAATGGAGTTAAAAGAAAAACTAAATT
>CATJUP010000071.1 GCA_949743655.1 uncultured Eubacteriales bacterium | reverse complement strand
TTTTGTAATTGATTATTATTATAATTTTCATATATTTTAAAAAATATTGTAAAAATGTGGTATATAATATATAATAAAATTACTTTTAATAAAGTTTTTATAATTTCATATGTTTTGACATTATTAATTACTAAAACAATTTAAAAATAGTTTATATGGTTTAAAAAGCTAACATATATTATTTTTGGAGAGGGGGAGGTTTTTATATTGACCATAAAAAATATAGTTGTAAAAAATATGATAAAAATAACTCTTATTATGGTATGTATAATAATTTTTCTCTCAACATTTATACAAATGTTTAGTGTTGACCGAGAAAATAAAAAATATGCTATTCAAATGTTTGACCAAATTGAACAAATTTTGGATGAAAATTCAAAAGAGTTAAAAGAGGTAAAAAAAGAATACGAGCATTATTGTTTAAATGCGGCACGTACTGTGGATTATATTATTGAATATAATCCAGATGCTATGAATGATATATATGAACTTAAAAAGATAGCCAATTATGTTAAAGTTGACGAAATACATATTTTTGATAAAAACGGTGTTATTATATCAGGAACACATCCAGAGTATATTGGTTACTCATTTGACTCTGGTGAGCAGATGAGTTTTTTTAAACCGTTGCTTGAATATAATTCTATGGAACTTGTACAAGATATTACACCAAATACGCCTGAGGGAAAGTCTGTTCAATATTCGGCTATTTGGAGTGATAATAAAGAATTTATAATACAAGTTGGAATGTATCCGGTTAATGTACTTCGCGCAACTGAAAAAAATGAGCTATCTTATATTTTTTCACTTCTTAGAACAAGTGTTGGATACCAGCTTTATGCTATTAACGCTGACACTCAAAAGGTAGTAGGTTCAACAGTGGTATCTGACGTTGAAAAAAGTGCGTCAGAAATTGGGTTTAAAATGGATGAGCTTAATAAAGGTAAAGCGTTTCACACAGTTATAGGACAAAACAAATATCACTGTTTATCAAGAAAAATTGATAATAACTATATATTATGGGTAAAGCCAGTAGATAGTCTTTATAAATCAATTATTACTAACGAACTTTTGCTTTTAGTAGCGCTTATTTTAATTTCTCTTATTTTAGTAAAATCAGTGGAAAATACTATGAATAAAACTGTAATTGAACAAATTAAACAAATTAATGTTAATCTTAGAGAAATACAATGTGGAAATCTTAAAACAAAAGTGGATGTGAAAAACAGTAAAGAATTTTTGGAATTAAGCGACCATATAAATAGTATGGTTGACAGCCTTTTGCAAAGTTCTGAAAAAATTGAGATGAGTGAAAAAATTAAAAAACAAAAAGAGCAACTTGAAAAAGCTGTAAAATACGCTGAGGAGGCTAACAAAGCTAAATCTGAATTTTTATTTAATATGTCTCATGATATTCGTACACCTATGAATGCTATACTTGGCTTTACAAATTTAGCTTTAGAAAATGATGATGTTGAAACACAAAAGGAGTATTTAAAAAATATTAGTGTTTCTGGCAAACAGCTTTTGGATTTAATAAACAATATTTTGGAATTGTCTAGAATTGAAAATCATAAAGTTATAATACAAGAGGAATTAATTGACGTAAAAAAAACATTTAATAAACTGCTAACTATATTTGAAAGTGATTTTAGTAAAAAAAATTTGGAACATAGTGTAATTTGGAATATAAAACATAAGTATATGTATGTAGACAAAACTTGTTATTCTCAAATATTTTTAAACATTATGAGTAATGCTGTTAAATACACATCAAATGGCGGCAAAATAAACGTTAGTTTTAAAGAAATAGAAGGAGAAACACCAAATACATGTTTTGTTGAAACAATTATTGAGGATAACGGTATTGGAATATCAAGTGAGTTTTTGCCTCGTATATATGAGTCTTTTTCAAGAGAGCGTACTTCAACAATAAGCGGTATTCAAGGTACTGGTCTTGGGCTGACTATTGTTAAAAATTTGGTTGATTTGATGAAAGGAACAGTTTATATTGAGAGCGCTTCTGGAAAGGGTACAAAAGTAACAATAAAACTTCCGCATAGAATAGAAGAAAAAACGGAGCAAAATATAACCGAACATACAGAAATTATAAATGATACTTTATTAAAAGGAAAACGTATTTTGTTAGCGGAAGATATTGATATAAATGCCATTATAGCCACAAAACTTTTAACAAGCAAAGGCTGTATTGTTGAAAGAGCTAAAGACGGAGTGGAATGTGTAGATATGCTTTTAAAATCTCAAAATGGATATTATGATTTAATACTTATGGATATACAAATGCCTAATATGGATGGATATAAAGCCACAAGATGTATAAGAACGTTTGAGGATAATGAAAAAGCCGCAATTCCAATTTTAGCTATTACGGCTAATGCTTTTAAAGAAGACTGTGAAAAGGCTATTAAATCTGGCATGGATGGACATATATCTAAACCACTTGATACAGTTAAAATGTTTAATAAAATAACAAAAGTTTTGATTGAAAAACAAAAGTGTAAATAATTCAAATATAACCAGTTTTGTACATAAATACAATTAAAAGTAGATAATACATATATTTAGAAATATATTAATTGTAAATATGATATAAATTTGAAATAATAATTTATTAAAATGGTTGAATTTTAGTACAATATATATTATAATTGTAAATAACTTAAGAAGACTTTATATTCGACACGTTAGTGTAATTAATTATTTGGATATGATAATGAACCTCCCAATTTAAAATGGGGGGGGGTTTTTATATTTAGGAAAAACTTCCCTTGTAAAAGGGAGGTTTTTTTTAAACAAAAACATTAGAAATTTTTAATAAAACTTTCATTTTGTGTTGATAAGTAAACAATTTATTATAAAAAAATAGAAGGTATGAAAATGAGAAATAAATATTGCAAAGGTCTAACAATTATAGAACTTCTTGTTGTTGTGGTTATAATGATAATTTTTATGTCTGTATCCGCTGTAGCCGCAACAAAACATATGCGTAATTTAAAACTTATTGAGCTTGACAATATGGCTAAAGAAATATATATGTCTTCTCAAAACCGTGCGGTATCTTTATATAATAACGGGCGTCTTGAAGAACGTGTTGTTTTTGCCGATAATTTAATTACAGCTAATATTAAAGATGAAGAAGGCAACGATAAAGACACGGATTTATATTACATATATTACAAGCCAAATCAAGACCATTCTGATTTACTACCTTCAGGAAGTATTGACCCAAAATTAAAAGACAACTTTTTTTATGTTGTTTATGAGCCAAAAACTGGAAGTGTAACAGACGTGTTTTTTACTGAGGAAGAAATAAAAGTTGATGATTTTCAAGGCTTTTATAATATTTGGCGTGCTGCTCCAGCAAAAATAAGAATGAGTAATAATCCTATTATAGGATATTATGGAGGGGAAACTGCCCAAAACAGCAGTACCGGAGCGCTTTATACACCTATTATAACAATAGACAATAAAGAAGAACTAACACTTAAAGTTAGTTATAGTGTGCCTATTACAGCGGCAAGCGCTACTAATTTGTCAGTTACGCTTTCGTATGGAGGAAAAAATATTGAACTTGTTTTAGAAAATGAGAATTTGAATTATAACAACGGTGCCGCTAATTACTCGTACTCATGGGTTTTAGACTCACTTAAAAGCGGAAAACAGTTTAAAGACTTATTTGGTACTGTTACAAGTGGTTTTGGTGGAGACTTTACAGCTACAGCAACAGTAAATTATAGCGGAATAAGTTCCAGTACAGCCACAGTTAGCGACAACAGTCTTTTTGCTAAAGGTAGTGGAGGAAACACAGCTAAAATAGAGTATTTGCGTCATATTCAAAATATTGACGAGAATTTTTCGGGCGTAAAAAACAAAACAAGCGCTGAACAAATAGCTAATATAATGTGTTCTAATTATGATTTTATACCTATACAAAACGACAGTATTAAAAAGTATGATGGATGTGGTAATTTAATCCAAAAATTAAATATTACTCCTAAGAGCGCTGAAAATAAAACAGGCGCGGGGCTTTTTGCCCAAACAAACGATACTGAGTTTTTAAATTTAAGTTTGGTTGATACTACAATAAACACCGATGTTACTGCTACAGGTGCTTTTGTGGGTAATGCGTCAAACACAAAATTTACAAACTGTTATGTATATTGGCAAAGAGATATTGGAACATCTAATTTAAGAGGAAAATTAGGAAATAATGAGGACGGTTATAATTATTCTATTTTGGGCGAAGTTTCGGGCGGAATAGCTGGAATTATGGACGGAGGCATTATTACAAATTGTTTTGCCGCCACACTTATTAAAGGTGAAACTGTGGGCGGTTTAATTGGCACAGCTTTAAATGATATTGAAATTAATAATTCTTATTCTGACTGTTATTTATATGGTAAAAACGCCGCTGGTTTAGTTGGCAATAATTTAGCCGAGATAACTGCTAAAAACGCTTATACCGCGGGATTTATTGATATGTCAGAATGTGATAACGCCGCTGGTGTATGTTTGGGCAATGGTAGTATTAAATTAAATGGTGTTTATAGTGTAATGCGTTATACAGATAAAAAAGACAACGCCGTAATAATTAATTTGGCTGATAAAATATCAGCAGCAAGTGAAAAGTATTATAGCCTTGCTGTTGGCACTGGCGCGGACGAGCACACAAAAACATACGCTGATATGACAAACGAGGACTTTCAAAAAGAGTTAGGCGCTGAGTTTGAGTTTAAAGAGCGTAACTCAAGCGAGCCTTATAATTTGCGTACAGATTTGGATTTGAGCGTTTATGATTTTCCAGGTATTAAAGATATTCCTCATTATGGGGATTGGGGCGCGCAGTTCCAAAAAGCAAGTTTGGTTTATTACGAGCAATATGAGGATAACTCTTTTGGTTTTCAGGGTGGCGGTGTTGCAAGTTTAAAAAATAATATTCCTGTTATAGACGGATACGCTGTTGCTATGCTTAAAAGTGAACTTCCAAGTGCGGGAATGCTAAAAATTGATTACACTCATTTAAACAATGCCGCCGAAACTGTTACAACAACCGAAAATTATGATATATCATATTTGGATACTGTTGAAAGTGAGGACGGAAGTGTATTTTGTATAGCGCCAATTCCAGAAAGTATTGTTAATGTAGATTACGCCGCTCCTAATTTCTATCAGCCATTGAATTTTAGTTATTCAATAGAGGGAGTAACAAATTTAGGAAATTATTATTATAATCCTCATTTTGCCGGAACAGCAGTTGAAACTGAAGACGAGGCGCCTGATGCCAAAAGTATACCTGTAACTGTGCGTACACCAAGACATTTACGTATTTTAAGTGCTTATGACCAATACTATCATAACGATAATTCGTATACGTTTAATCAAGAGTTGGATTTGGTATACAGCAAATATACAGGATATGGAAATAAGTTTAGCAAGTCAACTCAATCTCCTATAGGAAGACAGAGCAGTCCATTTAACGGCACATATGATGGTCATAGTTTTAGTATATCAGAAATAAGTTTTGATATTTATAAAGACAGTGATAGAGCTTATGCCGGTCTTTTTGGCTACTCAACAGGTACTATACGTAATGTTGTTTATAATATGGACTACAATAAAGAACTTGTTGTAACTATAGGAAACAGTGCTGTTGGGCAATATTTAGGCGGACTTGTGGGCGGAAACATGGGTTCTGTAATTAACTGTGCTGTTTCGGGAGCTAATTTAAAGGGAATGGCTTATGGCGGAATAATTTATGTAGGCGGTTTGGTAGGTCAAAACAGCGGAATAATACAAAACAGCGCCGCTGAGGTAGGAATGCTTTCAACAGACAGTTCAAATTTTGCGTCATCTTATGTAGGCGGATTGGTAGGAGAAAACGCTACAGGAGGAACTATTGAATACTCGTATTCTGTGGGGCGTGTAACATCAGAGGTTGACTCTACATCTTTAGCAAGAGTATGCGGTTTTGTGGGATATAACAGAAGTTATATAAAAGACAGTTATGCGGCTGTTAATCTGCGCTCAAGCGGATTAAATGTTGAAACATACGCTTTTTGCGGAATTACAGAAGGAAGTCAAACAGGCACGGTTTATTTAAATAGAGGAAACTTTACATATAGAGATATATCTTATAACGCAAGCTACACACCAAAAAAGGCGGCAGAAAAAACATACAGCCAAATGACAGAACCGTCACCGGACAATGAGAATGTATCAAATGTTATAAATACAATGGCTTTAGGCGGCTTATCGGCTGATTTTGGAGGGGTATATCCATATCCTGCTACAGTTAAAGACGCTAAAGGAAATTATGTACATTACGGAAGTTGGCCAACACCTATGGAATTGGGTGTTATGGGAGTATACTATTGGGAAAAATTAGAAGTATTGGGAAGAACAACTTATGATGTAAGCCTTTTGGCGGTTGACGCAAAAAATAAAACTGTGATAAAGCAAACTACTTTGTCAAATTCATATAGTGACGGAGGTGTTGTTACTGATTATGGATATGGTTATTATTCTTCAGACGATGTAGCATCAGTTTTGGGAATGTCGGCAAGCGGTATTAATTACTCTGTAAACAAAAACGCGGGTGTTGAGTTTAAAGCGCCTATGCCACAGTATGAAAATGCCAATGTGAACAATGTTTTGAAGTCTTTAATGGGTGACTACACTTTCCACTCTTATCACAGTTTTGGCTTGGCGCAATATGGTGGAGGTATGTATCCTTCTGAGGCAAAAAGTGGCTCTATAAATTTGTATCAAGGCACTATTAATGTGGAGTTTAATGTTAATCCTCATTTTGCCGATGCTATTTCTGTTAAAAATATTCCGTATGGCTGGGAAGAAATATACGACCAAAATATAATAGATGAACCTGGAAACAGTAATTTTAATCCATACGAAATACGCGCTATTTCTCAGTTACAAAATATAAATTGGAATTTAAATAAAATAAACACAAACACGGTTATAGAAAAAGATAATTATACACATTTCCCATATCTTTCTTACGCCGCTAAAACTGAAAAAATTTATTGGCAGCAAACACATGATATTAAGGGAGACAGCAGTACATATTTTACACCTATAGCCGAGTATTATGACGAAACAAGCGGAAATTTAGGTAATCTTTATGCGTGGTTTGGAGGTGTTTATGACGGCGGCGGATATATGATTGAAAATGTTAATATACACGGTCAAGAGTCATCGTGCGCCGGATTGTTTGGAATAGTTTATAATGGAGAACTTAAAGATATAATTCTTTACTCTTCAGACGGAAATGGAACAGTAGAGGCATACTCTGGAGGTACAAAATCCGCTTGGTACTCTATAGGCGTTTTGGCTGGTATGGCTGCATCAGACAGCGGCAGCAGTATACAAAACTGTTCTGTGGCGGGTTACACTATTAATGTTAAAGCAAGATTAAATACTGGAAGTTGGGGCGGAATTGGCGCCGGCGGGCTTGTGGGAATATCAAGTATGTCGCTTACAGGCTGTTCGGCTATTACAGATATAAATGTACCATCAGAAGCGTTTGATAAAGACAATATGCGTATAGGCGGACTTGTGGGAACTTGTCAAAGAAGTATAGAAAACTGCTATTCTGGCGGAAGTATAAATATAGACTCTCAAGCCGCAAAAGAAACACCAGGAATATATATTGGCGGAATTGTTGGCGGAAGTTACTTTAAACCTCTTGATGTTTTTGGAACAACAAAAAGAATAGGAGTAGTGGGCGACCCTAACAATAAAATTAATGAGACCAATAACGCAATTACTAACTGTTACAGTTATGTTACTTTGCCAGCTAAAAACGCCAATTCTAAAATAAAAGCATTATACGCTTTAGGCGGTACGGGAGAGATTTATTCAATAAATAATATCCCTTCTTCTGGTGATACGCTTGCAAACCATGGTGTTTGTACTATAGAAAACAGCTATTATTTAAGCTCGGAAGCATTAAAAAATAATACGGATGGAATAAGCGGAATTAAAACCGACATAAATGGAACGGCAGGAGTTACAAGTCTTAGTTACGAGCAGTTATCAAGTGAAGAAAATGTAAATGGCTACAATATATACAGCTTGCTTACAGCATTTTCGCCTGTAACATCAACAACAGATGACGGTGAGTTTTCTCTTTCGGGAAAATACAGTTATGCTCCAAGCAGATATACAGAACTTAAAGGTTTGGATTATCCATTCCCTACAATATTGACAAGAGAAAACGGGGCTTATAATGTTCATTATGGTAGCTGGCCTATGAATGGTATTAAACGATTAAACGGTGCCACGCCTATAGAGCTTGATTTGTTTGTAAATAACTCAAGCCAGGAAACACTCTCTCTTGTTGGAAACGCGCAACCTAATGGAACATGGAATGTAGTAAGCGAAGATAATAATATAGCTGTTGGAAATGTAGATAAATATAATGTGCTTACAGTAACAGGCAAAGGCGTGGGACACACAACATTAACAATAAACTATAGCTATGGCGGAAAAACCTACTCAATACGAGTGGTTGTAAATGTAACGGCTGTTTTGGAGTTTAGACCAAATTCAAGTCCTGTAAATTTGTTTACAAACGATACAACAAGTATATCGCTTACACCTTATGGTAAAAATAACACTTTATTAAATTTAGGCGATTTGGGTATTGATATAAAAGAGTTTAAAAGAGAGGGAGAAAGTGAGTATTTTGAGTATATAAACATAGAGCAAACCGAAAACGGTTTAAAACTAAATTTAAAAACAACAAATAGTGATGTAACAGCAGCAGTTGAGAATGTACGCTGTAAATATACTCATAATGAAATTGATTACTCAGTGTTAAACCCTATAACTTTTAGAATAAATAAACCGGATTTTGATTATGCAGTGCCACCGGTTGAAATAAATTTGAGTTCTGGAAAACCAACAGTTTATTTTAATGTTTTGCTGCCTAACAATGATACAAATGTAGTTATTAACAGCAGAAATATTAAAGTAGATAATGAGACTATTGTGACCGCTGTTTTGGATAATGAAAATGTATTGCCTAATGAGGTGCTTTTAACATTAACCGGACACAAAGCGGGAGAAACAAATATTTTGATTACTATTGAGGCGGTTGCTGATGAAAGAACACATATTTTAGAAATAAGCGTACCTGTTGTTGTAATAAATTAAAACGCTTAATAAGGAGATATATTATGAGGCGGTTTTGTTATAAATTAAAAAGTCAAAAAGGCGTAACTATTTTGTTTTCTATTTTGTTTTTTATTATATGTATAATGGTATCGTCAACAATACTTGCCGCCTCTGCATCTAATGCCGGAAAAACACGTGGTGAAAAAGAGGAGCAGCAAAAATATTTTGCTCTTACTTCAGCATTGCGCCTTGTTTGCGATGCTCTTACAGAAGCCGAGTATACGGGAAAATACACATATAAAAAAGAGGATAAATACACTTGGGGAATTTGGTATGAGTATACCGAACATACATATGAGCAGACAAAAGGGGAATTTAAGTGCTCTTTGTCAGAAAACGGAACAAATGTTCTGCCGCTTTTAGATGATTTGGATGCTGTTTTTTCTAAAGATTTTGAAAATTTTGTTGACTCTAAACCAAAAGACGGGCAAGACAGATATAAAGGCACATGGCTTTCTCAAAATTTAAAAGAGAACCACACATTAACTTTACAAGTTAATAATGCTGAGAATTATGGTGCTCTTAAAGATGATGTAACTGTTGTTATAAAATTACATGATGGATACCGTATAAGGGTTACTGCTTCTATAGCCGGAACAGATGATTATACAAATTTGGATTATGACTATAAATTAGAGGCGGAACTTACGCCTGTTGGCGGGAGTGTTCCACAGCCAAAAGATAATCCAAGTACAAGCAGCGTTAATTTTACTGAGCCTTTAAAATGGAAACTTAATTGGATTGCTAAAGAGGAGTTGGGAACAGCGCCATGATTAATAAATTAAAAAAACAAAATGGTGAGACAATAATTGAGGCTTTAGCGGCTATATTAATAGCGTCATTGTCGGTGTCTATGTTATTTTTTGCTATAATGGCGTCTGTAAAAATAAATGAACAGGCTAAAAACGCTGATACCAATTATTACAATGCTATATCCGCCGCCGAAAAACAAGAAATTGAGCTTACGCCAAGCGGAAATGTGATTATTGTTGGCAACAGTCAAACATTTGAGACCGAAATAGTATTTTTTGGAGAGAATGAGATGTATTCTTATAAAAAGAAATAAAAGGCTTGATTATGCGGAGAATTAATATGATACAAAAACTAAAAAACTCTAAAGGTATAACTCTTATAGAAACACTTTGCGTTGTGGTTATATTTATATTTTTAAGTTTAATTTTGGGTACAGGTATTAATTTAGCTTTTAACAGCTACAAAAATATTACAGCTCAATCAGAAATACATATACTTGCCGCTACAATATCAGATTTATTAGCGGATGATTTACGCTGCGCAAGAGATGTAAAACTAAATGCCGACAATACTGTTAAAAGCTACAACAGCGATTCTTATGGTAACGCCGCTGATATAAACATAAACGATGATGGTCAGATAGAAATAGGAGGCAAAAAAATTGTGCCTTCAGGCGCTTATGGCAATGGTGCATATAAAACAAAAGAACTTATTATAACTTATGACAATACTTTTTTTACAATAGATTTAGCTTTAAATGGACAAAACGATAATATTACATGCAAAACTAATTTTACAGTGCGCTGTCTTAACAGTGAAAACGCTATATAGCCAAACTGTAAAAAGGAGGAGAAAAAATGGCTTACGTAAGGTTAGGCGATATGCTTATTAAAAACAAAGTTATAACACATGAACAATTAGATGAGGCACTGTCACTTCAAAAAGACAGCGGTGAGCGTTTAGGCACTGTTTTGCAAAAACACGGTTTTATAACTGAAAAACAATTAATAGACACATTAATGAACCAAATTGGAGTTGAATTTATAGATTTAAATTCATATTCAATTCCGGCGGAAATGGCTCAGATTTTGCCTAAAAATATAGCAAAAAAGTATTCTGTAGTACCAGTTAAAGCCGCTCGTGCTGAAGTTTGGCTTGCCATGACAGACCCTCTTAACTTTATGGCTATAGAAGAAATTACTGCTCTTACAAAACGGCGTGTAATACCAATGATTGCCACTATGTCAGCAGTTGAGCGAACTGTGCAAAATTTATACAGCAATCAAGGCGCTATACGCGCTATTCAAGATATGCAGAAAGATTTGCTCGGCAGTCAGTATGGTTCTGTAAATACTGTTACAAATCAAAATTTAATGGTTGATGAAGACGAGACAGATGCCGCGCCGGCTATACGTTTGGTAAACTCAATTATAGAGCGCGCTTGTACCGAAAAAGCGAGCGACATACATATAGAACCTGAATTTGAGAGACTTATAGTGCGTATGCGTATAGACGGCACACTTAGGCATATTATAACTGTTCCAAAAGAACTTCAAAGTAGTGTTATATCTCGTATAAAAATTATGGCTAAAATGGACATAGCAAAAAAAAGTGTTCCTCAAGATGGAGGAGCTAACGTCACAGTTTATCAAGAAACCATTGATTTGCGTATATCAACACTTCCAACTATACATGGTGAAAAAATAGTTATACGTCTTTTGCGTAAAACGCCAGAGCTTGCAACAATAGACGGTTTGGGTTTGAGCGGTGACAATGCCATTATGTTTTCTAATATTGTGGAGCACAGCACAGAGGGCGTTATACTTATGGTTGGTCCTACTGGCTCGGGTAAAACCTCAACACTTTACGCTATAATAGATAAACTTAAAAGGGACGAAATAAATCTTGTGTCTCTTGAAGACCCTGTGGAGTATCACATAAATGGAATATGCCAGGTACAAATTAATGAAAAAATAGGTTTATCATTTGCCTCCGTTTTGCGTTCGGTACTTAGACAAGACCCTGATATTATAGCTGTTGGTGAAATAAGAGACGGTGAAACGGCTGAAATAGCCATGAGAGCCGCTATGACAGGGCATTTGGTTTTGTCAACAGTACATACAAACAACGCGGTTAGCTCTATAGACCGTTTGATTGATATAGGCGTTGAACCTTATCTTATAGCTGGGGCTTTAAAGGCAATAGTATCGCAAAGACTTTTAAGAAGAATTTGCCCTCACTGTAAAAAGCCTTATACACCTACTAAAGAGGAAATGGCTTTAATGGGGATTTATGAAGGAGAATATCAGTTTTATAAAGGAGCTGGTTGCAGCGAGTGTTTTAATACAGGCTACAGAGGACGTATAGGCGCTTTTGAAATACTTACTGTTACAAGTGAAATACGAAGAGCCATACACTCTAAATCTCTAAAAGAACTTGAAAACGCTATAAAAAACACAAATTTTAAACCTATTATTGAAAACTGTAAAGAGCTTGTTTTAAATGGTATTACATCTGTTGAAGAAGTGCAAAGAGTTTTGGGAAGTTAAATATTAAAATGTGTAAAAAATGAGTTTTATGTTTTTTAGGAGGATAAAATGAGTTTTACAGAAAAGTATGTTGAAAAAGCGTTTAAAGATGGAGCGTCTGACATACACATCGTCTGCGGTATTTCGCCAAAATATAGAATAGACGGCTCTATTAAAGAAATTGAGAGCGATATACTTACAAATGAACAATGTGAGGAAATAGCCAAAGAACTTTCAGGCGAGAGATTTGAGGAACTTAAAAGCATAGGAGAGATTGACTTATCAGCTACAATAGCGGGAACAAGATGCCGTATTAATGTTTTTAGACAACAAGGGATATGGTCGGCGGCTATAAGGCTTTTAAACGAGAGTATACCTGAAATTAAAGATTTATGTCTTCCGGCTGTGGTAAACGAGTTTTCAAGCTATAATCAAGGGCTTGTTCTTATTACTGGTGAAACAGGTTCTGGAAAATCAACGACACTCGCCGCTGTGCTTAATGATATTAACCATACTAAATATAAACATATACTCACTCTTGAAGACCCTATTGAGTATATTTACACACCAGATAAATGTGTTATTAACCAGCGTGAGATTGGACGTGATACAAAAAGTTTTGCCGCTGGTTTGCGTGCCGCGCTTAGAGAAGACCCTGATGTTATACTTGTAGGTGAGATGAGAGATTTAGAAACTATAGAAACGGCTCTTACAGCCGCTGAAACAGGTCATGTTGTTTTTGGCACTGTTCACACAAATTCCGCCGCTGACTCTATAGACCGTATTGTGGATGTTTTTCCGGCGGAAAGACAACAGCAAATAAGACTTCAGCTTTCTATGTGTTTAAAAGCCGTTTTGTCGCAGCAGCTTTTGCCAAAAGCCTCTAAAAAGGGACGTGTTTTAGCGTGCGAGGTAATGAAAACTGACGGCGCTATACGCAATTTAATTAGAGAGGGCAAAACGCCTCAAATACACAACACAATACAAACAACAGGAAATATAGGAAACATACTTATGGATAAAGCCGTGCAAAACTTATATAACTCTGGAGCCATAACTCGTGAGGTTTACGAGAGCGCTTTAAGGGAACAAAGTCAGCAAAAACAGCAAAAAACTGCTTTTAAACAGTTTTAAAGGAGTGGATTTATGCCAACATATATATATGAGGCTGCCTATACAGGCGGTAAAAAAGTAAACGGTGTTGTAGAAGCCTCAAGCCAAAATGAGGCAGTAATAAAAATACGACAAAACTGTGACGTGGTACTTACTATTAAAGAAGTGCCATATTCAAAAAGTGAGACTTTATCACGGTTAAAAAAAATAAACGCTAAAAATTTGGCTATAACATCAAAACAGTTTTCAATAATACTTAGAGCTGGACTTCCGCTTGTTCAAACTGTGGATTTAGTAGCGGGGCAAACAAACGACAAAGTTTTGGCTAAACTTTTAAAGCAGGTGTCAGAAGATGTGTCAAACGGCTGGAGCTTGAGTTATAGTTTAGAACAAAGAGGCGAAAAACTTCCTGTTACTTTTAGAGAGACTATAAGAGCCGGTGAGGAGTCTGGAGATTTAGTAACCGCTTTTGAGCGTATGGCGGATTATTATGACCGCACAGCTAAAACGCAGGCTAAAGCTATAAGCACAATTACTTATCCCGTTTTTGTAATTGTTGTGGCTGTTATTGTTGTTACTATAATAATGGGCTATGCCGTGCCAGCTTTTATAAACACGTTTCAGTCGATGGGTGTACAACTTCCGCCAATTACAGTGGCACTTATAGCTGTATCTAACTTTTTTAGCAAATATGCTTTATTTATTATTTTTGCTTTAGCTGTAATTATTATATTTTTAAATGTTTACAGGCATACAAAAAAAGGCGGAAAGTTATTAAGCAAATTTTATTTATCAATTCCGGTTATAGGTAAAATAGGAAGAATGGCAGGAGCAAGTCAATTTGCCCATACAATGTCTACAATGTTAGCAGCGGGTATGCCTATATTGCAGGCTATAGAGGTATCTGGAAGGGCTATGAGCAATATATGTATGTCGGAGGAAGTGTTAAAAACAATACCAGGTGTTGAGGGTGGAAGAGCTTTGGGCGAGTGTATGGCAAGCAGCCAGCAATTACCTAAAATGCTTGTTGAAATGACTGCAATGGGTGAGAGCACAGGCTCTATGGAGTCTACTTTAGAGGTATTGGCTAATTATTACGATAATGAAGTAAGTGTAAGCACAGACAGAGCGCTTAGTCTTTTGGAACCGATTATAATTTGCGTATTAGCGGTGTTTGTTGTGTTTATACTTTTGGCAGTGTATTTACCTATGTTTAGTATGTACTCGTCTATTTAGTGTTAGAGTGTTGGGGCTATCCGCCCCAAACCCCGACCAACTTTTTTGAAAAAAAGTTGGACAAAAAACTTTAAAAAATACTCAAGCATACGCTTGAGTATTGAAAATAGTTTATTAAGGTACGAGCCAACCCGTACCATTAATAAAATATACATACACAATTATTATAACATATTTTTTGAAAGGATTGAAGAAATGAAAAAATTTAAAGAAAGACTTAAAAATCAAAAGGGCTTTACGCTTATAGAAATGCTTATTGTTGTGGCTATTATAGCTATATTGGTAGCAGTATCTATACCAGTTGTTAATGACTCTATGGATAAAACAAAACACGCTACAGACGCAGCTAACGAAAGAGCTGCTAAAGCTGAAATTATGTTACAATATTTAGCTGGTACTGACGCAACAATTTACACTAGTGGTAATCCATCATCTACTACCACAAAGATTAACGCGGGTGATGTTTATTACTATGATGCAGCTAGAGGTGTAATAAGCACTGATAAGACTTCTATAACTGAATATGGTAAATGCGCGAAAGCAGCGACTTCACATGAAGATAAAATTTTAGCTCTTAAAATAAATGAAGATGGTATAGTTTCTATGCAATGGGGTGCAGAAGCAGAGAATGATATAAAAGATGAAAATCTTTGTACAACAGCTAAAGACGCAAAACATACTACATAATATATCAGTTATTAATTAAAATAAACAATCAATTCCTCGGTAATAAAACGGTTGGCTGTACCGGGGAAAATATTTAAATTAAGACTGTAATTTTTTATGGACATTTCGGTAAATATAAAAAACGCTTGGGGGGGGGATTTGTGTAAGCGAATACCAAACCCATGGTATTAATTACATAGTGTTAGGAGAAACAAGTGTTGTATAATTTATTTGAGTTTTATTTTATTTTTTGGCTTATTGTGTTAGGTGCTGTGGCTGGAAGTTTTTTAGATTGTATGGTGTCACGCTGGATAGAAGGAAAAAGTTTAGTAAAGGGTCGTTCACAATGTGCTGATTGCGGTAATACATTGTCGCCTATAGAACTTGTGCCAATAATTAGCTATTTGGCGTTTAAGGGTAAATGCTGCCATTGCGGGGCTAAAATTCCATTTGAGTGTGTTTTGGCAGAAATTGCGGGAGCTATAGCTTTTGCTTTTGTGGGTTTAAAATTTGGTATAAGTTTGGAACTTTTTAAATGGATAGTGTTTACAGCGCTTTTGCTGCCTCTTTCTATTGTAGATATAAAAAAGCATATAATACCAGATAAAATTGTACTGCTAATGGCTTTAAACCGTGTAGTTTGGTTTTTTATTTTAGGCGAGCCATTTTTAGATACTATTAATACCATTTTAATATCATTTTGTATGCCGGCACTACTTTTGTTGGTTGTTTTGGCTATGGACAAAATAACTGGTAAAGAGACAATGGGCGGCGGTGATATTAAACTTTTAATGGTTATGTCAATGTATTTAGATTGGACACAAATATTGCTTACACTGTTTTTAGGTTCTGTAATGGGTATTTTAGCTTTTTTTATTAAAAAGGATTATTCAAATGGCATTGCTTTTGGTCCGTTTTTGGCGTTAGGCTGTGTTTTAACAGTATGTTTTGGCGGAAATTTTATTAAATGGTATTTAAGCCTGTTTATGTAGTTATTGGGGGTGAGGAAACATGGAAAAAACTAAAATAGGCTTTGATATTGGTAGTAACAGTATGAAAATAGCTGTTTTGCGAGGCGATGTTATTAGAGTTGAGGAAGTACGTTTGCCAGAAAATTTAGTTGAGGGCGACAATATTGTAATGCCCAACACGTTTTCACAGTTTTTAAAAGAGACACGTAAAAATTTAAAACTTCCTAAAGCGGCGGCGGCTTTGGTTTTGCCAGCCAGTCACTCTATATGCAGGCTTGTTACAATGCCAAAAATGACTCAGCAACAGCTTATTATGAATTTGCCGTATGAGTTTTCGGAATTTATACAAGGTGTTCCTGACCAATATTTTTGTGATTACGCGGTTTGTGAGCGTTATGACGGTGAAGATGATGAAAGTATGCCTATGATGGCGGCTGTGGCACCAAAAGCCAAATTAGCGGAATATGCAGGCATATTTTATAAAGCGGGAATTAATCTTAAAACAATACTTCCACAGGAAATGTCTTTGGTGTCTCTTTCACGAAAGGCATGGAATGACAATAAAGGCGAGGAATATTGTTTTGTGGATTTAGGAGAACAGCGCACACGAATAACTGTTGTTTGGCGTGACAGAGTGCAGGCAACAAGACAAATACCTTTTGGCGGCGGACATATAAACCAAATAGCGGCTGATGAGCTTGGTATAGACAAATTTTTGGCTAACTCTTATAAAATAGCCAAAAGTAATGATATTGCCAATATGCCGGCGGTTTATGAAATGTGTGAGAGAATAGCCGTTGAAATTTTGAAAGTGGTTAATTTTTATAGATTTACATATCAAAAAAGCGATTTAAAAGGTATTTATGTTGTTGGCGGCGGTGCTAAGTTTGAGCCTTTAATACAGGCTATAACTGAGCAAGTGAGCATGGAGCTTTTGAACGCTGTTGATATTTTGCCTAACAAAGTACAAAATGCCTCTACAGCTCTGTTTGCTATAGGCGCGGCTATGGAGGTGGCACGATGAGAAATAAAAAAGAAGCATATCCGCAAAAACGAAGTTTGAACTTATATTATAAAGTTGATAAAACAACAAAACCAGCTACAATGTCGCTTTATGTACTTTTGGTTATTGTAATTATTTTAGGTGTAGCCAAATTGACAGTATATGATTTATACAAAAACGTACAGCAAGCAAGAGAGTCCACAAAATTACTTGAAGAAAGGCTTAACGAATACTCTATTAGGCTTAGTGATTATGATTATGTTTTAGAGCAATACAGTATATATTCATCTACCGAGGAGGAAAACAATCTTATTGACAGAATGGATATATTAACTCTTTTGGACAACACTATTGACGGCAGCGCAAATATAAGTAACATATCAATAAGCAAAAATAATGTGGTTGTGCAATTTTCGGGAGTGGACTTAGCCAAAACGGCTGAATTTGTGCAAAAAATTGAGATGTCGCCAATAGTTAAAAGTACGTCTATAAGTGCCGCCCGTACAATGGATAACAACAGCAGCACTGTGTCAACAGGAATATTAATTGAGCTTGAAAAGGAGGGTGAGGCAAGTGAGAATACGGCTAACAGCCCGTGAAACGGGACTATTATGCGTGCTTTTAATTATAGCTGTTATAAGTGCGTATTTTATGCTGTTTTATTTGCCTATTACCCGCGAAATCGATACTATTGAAAACTCATCAATGGTTTTGCGTGAGCAGTTAGATGCTTCTGTAAAGCGTGCGGAAAAAAGAGACAGCATGGTTAAAGAGCTTAACCAAATTTTTGAAAATAATGAGGAACCTGTTGGCTTAGCTGAATACGATAATATTAAACAGGTAATGTTTGAGCTTAATAGCATTTTGTCGGATACATTGGACTATAGCTTATCTTTTGGTACTGTGGATACCGACAGCGATATTATAAGAAGAAGCATATCAATTAATTTTAGCAGTAACAGCTATGACAGCGCAAAAAATATATTGCACCGTTTAAATGAAAGCGCTTACCGTTGTATGCTTGATGATATAAATATATCTATAAGCGAAAACCAAATTACATCAGTAAACGGAACTATTGTATTTTTTGAATATAAGTAATACATATAAATATTGAGTAAAATCAATTTTTAAAGTACAAATATTTTATTACAGCAAAAAACGCATATGACAGTAATTTTGAAAATTTAAAAACTTTGACCGCAGTGGATTAAATACGGACAAAACTAAATTTTAGTTTATGTAATTTAAAACCAAAAAAATTTATATATGTGTAATTGGGTGACACATAAAGTAGCACTTAAAGCACTCTATAACAAAATAAAAACCACCAAGCCGGTGGTTTTTATTTTGTTATATTTACACCATTACGCTTTAGCTATAATTTCACTAAGCTCTAAAAGCTCATCAAATCTATCATTTTGGGCTGAAGAATTAATTGAAAACCTTTTTTCAATAACTTTGCAGTCTTTAAGCTCATTTTCAACAAATTTTTGAATAAGATTTCCAGAGCTTGCCGCCCATGTACCGTTTTCTATTATGCCAAATGTGCGTTTTTGTAAATTAAGCGCTTTCATATCAACAATAAAATTGTGCATTGTAGGATATATACCCATGTTGTATGTTACAGACGCTAATATTATATGGGAGTATTTAAAAGACTCGGATATTAACTGTGAGACATGAGTTGATGAGACATCATAAACGGCAGTATTTGTAATGCCTTTTTTTGTAAGCTCGTTTACAAGTGAATCAACAACAGATTCGGTGTTTCCATACATAGACGCATATACAATTAACACACCTTTTTCCTCTGGCTCGTAAGTACTCCATAAATTGTACTTATTAATTAAATATTCAAAATTAGAACGCCAAACCTGACCATGGAGAGGACATATAAATTTTATTTTATCAACTATAGAAGACGCTTTTTTTAATAATGCCTGTACTTGTGGACCATATTTTCCAACTATATTTGTGTAATATCTTCTTCCCTCATCAAGCCAATCTGTGTCAACATTAATTTCATCATTAAACAATTTTCCATTAAGAGCGCCAAAACTTCCAAAAGCGTCTGCCGAGAAAAGAACGCCGCTTGTAGTGTCAAAAGTAACCATAGCCTCTGGCCAGTGTACCATAGGCGCTGTTATAAATTTAACTGTATGTTTGCCAAAACTCATTTCATCGCCTTCCTTTATTTGTATACACTCATGAGAGTTTAAAGAAAAGCCAAATTGTTTAATAAAAGAAAATGCCTTTGGTGTGCTTATTATTTTAATTTCTGGAAAACGTATAAGTATTTCCTGTAAAGACGCGGCGTGGTCTGGTTCTACATGGTTTATTACTATATAATCAATTTTTTTGCCTTTAGTAATATAATCTATATTTTCTAAAAATTGACGGCATACAGACCAATCAACAGTGTCAAAAAGCACAGTTTTTTCGTCTAAAAGAATATATGAGTTATAAGATACACCATTTGGTATAGGGTGTATGTTTTCAAAAAGTGAAAGACGTCTATCATTAGCGCCTATCCAATATATATTTTCGGTTACTTCTCTTACACAGTGCATTTTTAATATTTTCCTCCTTAATTACTGTTATTATAATAATTTTATTTTGATTATAAACAAATACTTTTGAATAAGAATATAACAACTTAATTAAAAAGTGTCAACAGTTTATATTTATTAAAATTAATAATATGAAAAATTTGTAATAAAAGTAAATATAAATAACAGTTATTTCAGTTTATATAATAGCCACAAAAAAGGCATAATAACTTTAAAAGAGATTTAAGGGGGATTTTTTAATTATGTCTTTGTTTGTTGTAAAAAAAAGCGGACCTCTTAAAGGAGAGGTATGTTTAAGCGGAGCCAAAAACGCTGTTTTGCCTATATTATGCGCCTGTCTTTTAACTGATGAGGAATGTGTTATAAAACAAGTACCTCCTTTAAAAGATGTTTTTATACTTATTGATATTTTAAAAAAGACTGGCGCTTATGTGGACTATAACGAGATAACAGAAGAGATAAAAATAAAAGCGGTGTGTACTCAAGGTGATGTATCAAACGAGAATGAGGCTGTAAAAATGAGAGCGTCTTTTCTTATAATGGGACCGCTTTTAGCAAGAAACGGCGAAGCAAAACTTCCTTTGCCAGGAGGATGCCCTATAGGAAGTAGACCTGTAGATTTACATTTAAAGGGTTTTGAAAAATTGGGCGCAAAAATAAAACAGGAACATGGAGCGGCAGAGGCTAAATGCACTAAATTAAAAGGTGGATATGTATATTTAGATTTTCCAAGCGTGGGAGCTACCGAAAACATAATAATGGCAGCAGCTATAAGCGAGGGAGTTACAGTTATAGAAAACGCCGCTCTTGAACCAGAAATAATGGATTTGGTTAATTTTATTAATAAAATGGGTGGAAGCGTTTTTTGTTTTGGTAACGGAACAATTAAAATAACAGGAGTAAAAAAACTGCATGGCGCCGAACACACAGTTATACCAGATAGAATAGAGGCGGGAACTTTTATGGCGGCCGCGGCAATTACAGATGGTGATGTGATAATTAAAAATGCTGTTTATGGTCATATAAAACCCGCCGCGGCTAAACTTACAGAATGTGGTGTAAAAATTGAGGAGCTTCAAGATGGCTTGCGTGTTTGCTCAAATGGGAGAAAAAAGGCGTTTAATATTAAAACAATGCCATTCCCTGGTTTTCCCACTGATATGCAGGCAATATTTATGAGTGTTATGACAATGGCTAAAGGTACAAGCATAGTTACAGAAACTGTTTTTGAAAACCGTTTTTTGCAGGCGGGAGAAATGCAGAGAATGGGGGCAGACATAAAAACCGAAGGGCGTGTGGCAGTTGTTGAAGGTGTAAAAAAACTTACTGGCTCACGAGTAAACGCGCCGGATTTACGCGCAGGGGCAGCGCTTATTATAACGGCTTTAGCGGCGGAAGGCAAAACAGAAATAGGTGATATTTACCATATAGAAAGAGGTTATAGCAGTATAGATAAAAAGTTAAGAGCATTAGGGGCTGATATAATTAGATTGGAAGAAAGCGAAGAAAAAAGCCAATAACAAAAAATTGTTGCAATATATAGAACGCTGGTCTATTTGGTGTGTTAAATATTTGATAAAGTGAGTTTTAGATTTGACATTATGCGGTTATACTTGTTAAATTTAAAACTTACTTTTTTGATAAAATTGCACAAAAGTATAGTGTTTTTAGCGCATATTGCACTAAAGAGCCTTTATTTTTGATTTGAAATTTTGTTATATATGTTATATAATATATTTAACAAAATATATTATAAAAATTAAATAAGTCTTTAAGCCTTAAAACAAACAAAAAACTAAATATAATTAATATATTCACCTGTGATATTATCTTAGTGTGTTATATTATTATAAGACCTCTTGTTGTAAACATATGTTTAAAATTTGTTTTATAGAGTTTTAAACTAAGTTTTTAATTAATTTGAGGTACAAATTTGTATAGAGGCGGTTATAAAAATTAACAAAGTTTTGATTATAAACATTGCGGTATGACCACCAAACCGATAGTTTATTAACAAACAATTATGTATTTAAAATAACAATTATATAAAGGGGGAACTAACATGCAGCAGTACAACAAAGTAACTGAAGATATTATTAAAAAACTTAAAGAAATAGCGCCTAACAGAGTATTTGCCGGAGATGAGATTAACGAGGATTATATCCACGATGAAATGCCTGTTTATGGAAAATTTCAACCAGAGGCTGTTGTTGAAGCAGCGTCAACAGAAGAAATAGCCGAGGTTATGAAATTATGTAATCAAAACAATATACCTGTTATTCCAAGGGGGGCAGGCACGGGTCTTACAGGCGGCGCGGTAGCAATAAATGGCGGAGTTGTATTGGCTACAACTAAAATGAATAAAATACTTGAGTATGATATGGAAAATCTTTCGGTAAGAGTACAGCCTGGTGTGCTTTTACAAAACTTAGCTGATGACGCGGCGTCAAAGGGACTTCTTTATCCGCCAGACCCAGGTGAGAAATTTGCTACATTGGGCGGAAACGTATCAACAAACGCTGGCGGTATGAGAGCTGTTAAATATGGCACTACAAGAGATTATGTAAGGGCTATGACAGTTGTTTTGCCTACAGGCGAAATTATTAATTTGGGAAGCAATGTAAAAAAGACAAGTACAGGCTACAGCCTTTTAAATCTTATGATAGGTTCTGAGGGAACATTGGGAATAATAACGGAAATCACTCTTAAACTTGTTCCAGCGCCTAAAGAAATAATAAGTCTTATAGTTCCTTTTGAGGACCTTAACGCTTGTATAGGCGCTGTTCCAAAAGTATTGCTTTCTGGTCTTAACCCACAGGCACTTGAGTTTATGGAAAAAGACATTGTTAGAATGAGTGAGAAATATTTGGAAAAGCAAGTATTCCCTCAAGTTATAGACGGTGTTGAGGCTGGAGCATATCTTCTTGTGTCGTTTGACGGCGACTCTATGGAAGAGTTGGAGCAAATATCCGAGCAAGTATCTGAAATACTTTTTGAGGAGGGCGCTATAGATATACTTGTGGCTGATACTCCAGAACTTAAAAAGAACGCGTGGGCGGCAAGGGGTTCTTTCCTTGAGGCTATACAGGCAGACACAGATGAGCTTGATGAGTGCGATGTTGTAGTACCTATAAGCAAAATAGCATCTTATCTTGAGTATGTAAATTCTCTTGAGGAAAAACACGGAATGAGAATAAGAAGTTTTGGTCACGCTGGAGACGGAAATCTTCACATATATGTTTGCCGTGACAATGCGGAGCAAAGTGTATGGGAAGAAAAATGTAAAGCCGCTATGGACGATATGTATGAACAAGCGCATAAAATAGGCGGTCTTGTATCGGGCGAGCATGGAATAGGTCACGCTAAACAAGAATATTTAGCCGAGTGTGTAGGTCCTGTTGAAATGGAGCTCATGAAAAATATTAAAAAAGTGTTCGACCCTAATCTTATACTTAACCCTGGTAAAGTTTGTTATAAATTATAATTTTTAATGCGGGGATAAAAGTCTCATACTCTGGCACACTTTAGATAATGGCTGCGCTGGTATTTACTTCATTTGTAGAGCTGCTGTATGCTTAAAGCGTGGTAAAAAATTTAAAAGGGAAACATTTGTTTCCCTTTATAATACAACATACTCTATATGCTGATTAATAAAAATATATTCATAAAAGAAACGTAAATTTCTGTTAATGGCTTTGTGGGTCAAAGACTTCTCAGGCGTTTAAAAACGCCTATTTAAAACCCCAAAGCAGAAGCGGGTAAAACTATACCCACAGTTTTAGGAGGGAAAAATTATGTATATTCTTGACGATGAGGGAAAAGATTTATTAGCTACAGTAAAAGAGTTTTGTGAAAAAGAAGTAAAAGAGCAATGCAAAGAATACGATGTATCGGGCGAGTGGCCAAAAGATATTAACGATAAAGCAAGCGAAATGGGGCTTAATGCTCTTGAAGTACCAGAGGAGTACGGCGGTTTGGGGCTTAACAAAACAACTATAGCTGCTCTTTATGAAGAAATGAGTAAAGCCGATGCCGGACTTTTTACAACAATGTCGGCGGCTAATCTTGCTATGAAGCCACTTCTTATAGCCGGAAGGGAAGACCAAATTCAGCGCGCTGCAACTCTACTTTTGGAAGGCGGATATGGTGCATTTTGTCTTACAGAGCCTATGGCGGGTTCTGACGCTTCAAACAATAAAACAACCGCTGTAAAAGACGGCGATGACTATATTATAAACGGAAGAAAATGTTTTATAACAAACGGCGGTATAGCTGACTTTTACATAGTAACAGCAATGACAGACAAAGAAAAAGGCGTAAAAGGAATGAGCGCTTTTCTTGTTGAAAAAGGTACTCCAGGTTTAAGCGCTGGTAACGAGGAAAATAAAATGGGTATAAGAACCTCAAACACTACAGACGTTGTTTTTGAGGATATGAGAGTTCCCGCGTCAGCACTTATTGGTGAGGAGGGAACAGGTTTTGTTACATGTATGGAAACACTTGATATTACAAGGGCGCTTATGGGTATAGGTGCTACAGGTATTATGCAAAGATGTGTGGATGAGGCTGTTGCGTACTCTAAACAAAGAATTACATTCGGTCAGCCAATAGGAAAATTTCAAGCTATACAGTTTATGCTCGCCGATATGGAAATTAAAACCGAAACGGCACGTCAAATGTCGCTTCACGCTATGCAGTTGCAAGAAATGGGACTTCCATACTCAAAAGAAAGCGCTATAGCTAAATGCTATTCTGGTGATATGGCAGTACAAGTGGCTCTTGACGCTATACAGATATTGGGCGGATATGGTTACAGCCGTGAGTACCCTGTTGAAAAACTTCTGAGAGACGCTAAAATATTCCAGTTATATGAGGGAACAAATCAAATTCAAAGAATGGTTATATCACGCTCAATAATGGGTAAATTTTGATATAGAGGTGTAAAAAATGTATATTCTTGATGAAGAGGGAAAAGATTTATTATCTACAGTAAAAGAATTTTGCGAAAAAGAGGTAAAAGAACAGTGTAAAGAATATGACGTTTCGGGCGAGTGGGCTGAAGAAATGTACCAAAAAGCCGGCGAAATGGGGCTTAATGCTATAGAAGTGCCAGAGGAATATGGCGGAATAGGAATAAGCCGCACTACTTATGCCGCTCTTTATGAGGAAATGGCAAAAGCTGATGCCGGATTTTTTACAACAATGGCTGTTACAAATCTTACACTTAAACCGCTTATAATAGGTAAAAGAGATGATTTGGCACAAAAAGCGGCTGATATACTTATAAATGGCGGATACGGCGCGTTTTGTCTTACAGAACCTATGGCGGGTTCTGACGCGTCAAATAACAAAACAACAGCTATCAAAAAAGATGGCAAATATGTTCTTAATGGAAGAAAATGTTTTATAACAAATGGCGGTATAGCTGATTTTTACATAGTAACGGCAATGACAGACAAAGAAAAAGGCGTAAAAGGAATGAGCGCTTTTTATGTTGAAAAAGGTACACCTGGTTTAAGTGTTGGCAATGAGGAGAATAAAATGGGTATAAGAACCTCAAACACTACAGATGTTGTTTTTGAAGACATGGAAATACCAGAAGACTGCTTAATAGGTAAAGAGGGAGACGGTTTTAAAATAGCTATGCAAACACTTGACATGGCAAGGGCTGTAATGGGTATAGGCGCTGTTGGCGTTGCTCAAAGATGTATAGATGAGGCTGTGGCGTACTCTAAACAAAGAGTTACATTCGGTCAGCCAATAGGAAAATTTCAGGCTATACAGTTTATGCTTGCCGATATGGAAATTAAAACCGAGACAGCTCGCCAAATGTCTTTGCACGCTTTAAAACTTCAAGATGAGGGATTACCTTATGCCAAAGAGAGCGCTATAGCTAAATGCTACGCTGGAGATATAGCTGTTGAGGTGGCGCTTGACGCTATACAGATATTGGGCGGATATGGTTATAGTCGTGAATATCCTGTAGAGAAACTTTTAAGAGACGCTAAAATATTCCAAATATATGAGGGAACAAACCAAATTCAAAGAACGGTTATATCCCGCGCGGTTATGGGTAAATTTTAATAAACATTTTTGTGGATAACGCCAATTTAAATAAGAGTAAGTAAAAATTGCGCAATATGCACAAGACTTTTAAAAATAAATAATAGACTTAATAAAAATTTTATGTGGCGTTAAATACTTATTTAAAGTTTTTTGTATCGCTTTTAGCGCCACAAAAAAGTCTATTGGATTTTGCTAAAGAGTAACGCTGGTTTTTGTTTGACAAAGCATATTAAAAAATTTATAATAGAGGGGTAATTTATAGTGGGATATATACTTAATGAAGAAGGAAAAGATTTATTAGCTACAGTAAAAGAGTTTTGTGAAAATGAAGTAAAAGAACAGTGCAAAGAGTACGATATATCCGGTGAGTGGCCAAAAGAAATGTACGAAAAGGCTTGCGAAATGGGACTTAATGCTCTTGAAGTACCGGAGGAGTATGGCGGAATAGGTATTGATAAAATAACAGCCGCTGCTCTTTATGAGGAAATGGCAAAAGCTGACGCTGGTTTTTACACAACAATGACAGCTACAAACCTTGGGTATAAACCTGTGCTTATAGCTGGTACTGAAGAGCAAAAACAGCAAGTAAGCGATTTAATACTTAACGGCAAACATGGCGCATTTTGTCTTACGGAGCCTATGGGCGGTTCTGACCCTTCATGCTGTAAAACAACTGCTGTAAAAGACGGTGACGATTATATTATAAACGGAAGAAAATGCTTTATTACAAATGGAGCTATATCTGACTTTTATGTTGTTACAGCCGCTACAGATAAAACAGCGGGCAATAAGGGAATTTCAGCTTTTCTTATATTTTCTGGCACTCCAGGCTTAAGCGCAGGCAACGAGGAAAACAAAATGGGAATAAGAACATCAAACACAACTGATGTTGTTTTTGAGGACGTTCGTGTTCCTGCCTCAGCTATGCTTGGCAAAGAGGGAGAGGGCTTTAAAATAGCAATGAAAACGCTTGATTTATCAAGAACTTTTGTTGGTGTAGGCGCTGTTGGAATAGCTCAAAGATGTGTTGACGAGGCTGTAGCTTATTCAAAACAAAGAGTAACATTTGGAAAACCTATAGGAAAATTTCAGGCTATACAGTTTATGTTAGCTGATATGGAAATCAAAACCGAAACAGCGCGTCAAATGGTTATACACGCTCTCACACTTCAAGAAATGGGACTTCCTTTTAATAAAGAAAGCGCTATAGCTAAATGTTACGCTGGAGATATATCTGTTGAGGTGGCTCTTGACGCTATACAAATATTGGGCGGATATGGCTACAGCCGTGAGTATCCGGTTGAAAAACTTTTAAGAGACGCTAAAATATTCCAAATATATGAGGGAACAAACCAAATACAGCGTATAGTAATATCAAGAGCCGTTATGGGAAAATTTTAATTAAATTTTAGTGAGAAAGGAAACGGCAAATGGGTTATATTTTAACAGAGGAAGGCAAAGAACTTGTAGCCACAGTAAAAGAGTTTTGCGAAAACGAGGTAAAAGAACAGTGTAAAGAATTTGATATGTCAGGCGAGTTTCCAGAAAATATTGTTAAAATGGGCGCCGAAATGGGGCTTAGCGCTATTGAAGTGCCTGAACAATATGGCGGTGTGGGTATAGACGCTGTTACATGTGCCGCTATATGTGAGGAAATGGCAAAAGCTGACGCGGGATTTTACACTACTATGTCGGCTACAGGGCTTGCTTTAAGACCTGTACTTATAGCGGGAAGTGAAGAACAAAAAAAGTGGGCTTGTGATATAGTGCTTAACGGCGGACAGGCAGCTTTTGGACTTACCGAGCCTATGGCTGGTTCTGACTCATCAAATACAAAAACAGTAGCTGTAAAAGATGATGACGGATATGTTTTAAACGGCAGAAAGTGTTTTATAACAAATGGCGGTATAGCTGATTTTTATGTTATATTTGCCATGACGAATAAGTCGAGGGGAATAAGAGGTATAAGCGCTTTTATAGTGCCTAAAGGCACAGAAGGACTTAGTGTTGGAAACCACGAGAACAAAATGGGTATTAGAACCTCAAACACAACTGACGTTGTATTAGAGGATGTTAGGTTGCCTCATAGCGCGCTTTTGGGCAAAGAGGGAATGGGCTTTATGATAGCCATGAAAACGCTTGACATGTCAAGAGCTTATGTTGGCGCGGGCGCTGTTGGAATAGCTCAAAGATGTATAGAAGAGGCTGTTAAATATTCAAAACAGAGAATAACTTTTGGAAGTCCTATATCAAATCATCAAGCTATACAATTTATGTTAGCTGATATGGACATAAAAACCGAAACAGCCAGAGCCATGGTTGTTCAAGCGGTATTAAGACAAGAACAAGGTCTATCATTTGCCAAAGAAAGCGCTATAGCTAAATGTTATGCTGGAGATATAGCCGTACAAGTGGCTCTTGACGCTATACAGATATTAGGCGGATACGGCTATAGCCGTGAATATCCCGTTGAAAAACTTTTAAGAGACGCTAAAATATTCCAGATTTATGAAGGAACAAATCAAATTCAAAGAAGTGTAATAGCTAAAAGCGTACTTAAAGGAATGTAAATTAATAGGGCGCAGCCCTTTTAAAAGGTATATGTTTTTAATTTTTGGGGAAACAAGAGTTTCCCATTATGGATCAAGGGTAAAACCCTCAATGTTTTAAATATTATGGAGGTTAAATAATGGAAATATTAGTATGTGTAAAGCAAGTTCCTGACGATTCTGTCAAAATTGGGCTTAACTCATCTGGAAAACCAGCTGTTGACGGAGTAACAATGGTGGCTAACGCTTTTGATACTTATGCTCTTGAAATGGCTACAAGACTTAAAGAGGCTAATGAGGGTACTATAACTGTAGTGGCTATAGGACCAGAAAAAGCTAAAGACGCTCTTAAAAGCTGTCTCGCTGTTGGTGCGTCTAAGGCTTATATTGTAAATGAAGATGGTTTGGGTGATATGGACAGCCTTACAACAGGATATACTCTTTCAAAAGCTGTAGCAAAAATTGAAGAGCTTAACGGCGCTAAATTTGATATTATATTCTGTGGTAAAGAAACTACTGACTGCACAACGGGAATGGTAGGCGCACAGCTTGCCGAAAGACTTGGAATTGGCTGTGTTACAGGTATAGTTGATATAGAGCTTAAAGACGGCGGAATATCAGTAAAACAAGAAACAGAAGAAGGATATAATGTTGTTGAGACTTCTCTTCCGGCTGTTGTTACTGTAAATAAACCAGCTTATGACCCAAGATACCCTACAATGAAAAGCAAAATGGCAGCAAGAAAAATACCTATAGGCGAAATTTCAAAAGCTGATTTAGGTGTTGAGGATGATAAAATTGTTCCTTCAGTAAAAGTTATTTCTTTAAGTGAGCCTCCTAAAAAACAGGCTGGCGTTAAAATAAACGAAAAAACGTTTGAGGACACAATGGCAAAGGCTATGGAAATTTTGAAAGATGCCAAAGTATTCTAAGGAGGGGCAAATAAAATGGATAACTGTATTTTTGTTGTAATGGAAACGGCGGAAGGCGTTATTAAAAATGTAGGTCTTGAAATGATTACACCTGCTAAAGAAATAGCCGCTGCTAAAAGTTTAAAAACAGTAGCTGTTGTTTTAGGCAAAAACTTAGCCGAAACAGCTAAACAAGCAGCCAATTATGGCGCTGACGCCGTAATTACTGTTGAGTTAAATTCAGATTACTCATCAGATGAGTACGCTTTTGCTGTTGCTGAGATTTGCAAAAAATATAACCCAGAAGCTGTATTTATAGGCGCTACTCAAAATGGTAAAGACCTTGCTCCACGAGTAGCCGTAAAACTTAACACAGGCTGCGCAAGCGATGTTACAGGCATTAAAATGGGTGATGACGGAAAAATACATTTCACTTGCCCTGTTTATGGCGGCACAATACTTGCCGAAAATGTAATTGATACATTGCCTCAAATGGCTACAATAAGAGGCGGTGTGTTTAAAAAATGTGAACCAGCCGAAAGTACAGCGGAGATTATAAACGAGAATATAACACCTGAAAATGTAAAAACTAAAATTGTTGACGTTGTAAAAGAAATTTCAGAGTCTGTAAATCTTGAAGACGCAGAGGTTATTGTAGCTGGCGGTCGTGGAATGGGTTCTGCCGAGAATTTCTCTCTTGTTAAAGAGCTTGCTGACGTTTTAGGCGGTGTTGTTGGCGCAACAAGAGCGCCTATAGAATCCGGCTGGATTTCAAGAGCACACCAAATAGGTCAATCAGGTAAAATTGTAGCTCCTAAACTTTATATCGCCTGTGGTATATCTGGCGCTACACAGCATGTTACAGGAATGGTTGGCTCTGACTATATTGTGGCTATAAACAAAGATGAGGACGCGCCTATATTTGATGTGGCTAATGTTGGCATAGTAGGAAACGTTATGCAGGTAATACCTGAAATGATAAACGAAATTAAAAAATTAAGAGCGTAAAGTCATTGTGTGGATTTTTGCACAACTGATATTTTTAAAAAACTTTAACAAATAAACCAAATTTTTAATGAAACTACCAAGTAATTAAAATGGGTAGTTTCATTTTTTTGCATTTTTTGCATAATTGAATTGTTATACGATTTTGTTTATGAGGGTTATAATTTTGAGTAATAATATTTTTGCAGACTGTAATTTGTTAGAAAGTATTGGTACATAGGCGGTGATTATAACATAAAATTTAACTGGAAAAAAAGAATTTTTTAGCGGCTGTAATATGTTTGATTAACTTTTAAAACCGCATCGCGGTTTTAAAAGTTAATTCAGTATTTTTATACCAGCAATTTCTCTTTTGCCACAGAGAGCATAAGTTTTATTCGGTTTTCCTGGTTTACTCTAGTAGCGCCGGTATCGTAATCAACAGGCACAATGTTAGCATGAGGATACATTGATTTTATTTTATGTACCATGCCTTTACCGCATATGTGAGTAGGCAAACAGCCAAAAGGCTGTGTACAAACTATATTGTCATAACCGTGTTTTACAAGTTCTATCATTTCAGCTGGTAAAAACCAGCCTTCGCCCATACGGTTGCCAAGACCTATAATATTATCTACAAGCGGTTTTGTATCGTTGTATGATGAAAGTTGTGTAAAACGGGATTTATCAATAGCTTCCATAAATGCTTTTTCTATTTTCTCTAAATATCTTAAAAGCGCTTTAGCTAATGTAAATTTTATTTTACTTCCGCCATAAATTAAAAAATCCTGTACACGCGCGTCAACTTTAAACATTAAAAAGCCCATAAGCCCCGGAACCATTACCTCACAGTTTTCGTCTGCTAAAAATTTTTCAAGACTGTTGTTGGCAAATTTGGCATATTTAACATATATTTCACCTACAACTCCTACTTTTGTTTTAATTTCTTTTTTAAGTTTTATTTCGGAAAAACTTTTTATTACCTTTTCAAAATTCTCTTTCATTTGAGAAAAACTATAGCCCTTTGATGCCGTAAACTGTTTTGAGAGTTCGGCAATCCATTTTTTGATAAGCCTGTCACTGTCGCCTTTTTTAACCTCGTAAGGTCTTGTTTGGTTGCTTAAAAGCATTATAAGGTCGCCATATATTACACCGGCAAGCATACGCCTTATTATAGGAAGTGTAAGTTTAAAACCGCTGTTACGCTCTAAACCGGATAAGTTAAATGATATTATAGGTACATTCTCATAACCGGCTTTTAAAAGTGCTTTTCTTAATAGATGTATGTAGTTTGATGCTCTGCACCCACCACCCGTTTGCATTATCATAAGAGCTGTTTTATTAACATCATATTTGCCGCTTTTAAGAGCGTCCAAAAATTGTCCTGCTACAAGCAAAGCGGGATAACATATGTCGTTATGCATATATTTAAGTCCAAGCTGTTTTACACTTTCGCCGCTGTTATCTAAAAGCTCTATTTTGTAGCCGGCGTTTGTAAATATGTTTTTCATTATGTTAAAGTGTATAGGCAGCATATCCGGAACAAGTATTGTATATTCTTTTTTCATTTCTTTTGTAAATACTATTCTTCCGCTTTTTTCTCTTTTTAAATCAGCCATTTAATTTTTCCTCCTGTTGCTTTAAAGCTGTTAAAAGACTTCTAAGTCTTACTTTTACTGTACCAAGATTTGTTATTTCATCTATTTTAATTTGAGTATATATTTTACCGGCTTTTTCTATTATAGAACGAACCTCGTCTGTAGTTATAGCGTCTAAACCACAGCCAAAACTTACAAGCTGCACAAGCTCCATATTTGATTTGTCGGATATATATTTAGCGGCAGCGTAAAGCCTTGCGTGATAAGTCCACTGATTGAGTACATTTACTCTAAATTTCTCAACAAATCCGCTTAAAGCATCTTCACTTATAACAGCAGTGTCCATGCTTTCTAAAAGCGTGTCTATACCATGATTTATCTCAGGGTCAGCATGGTATGGTCTACCAGCCAAAACAATAATTTTTTTGTCAAGTTTTTCAGCTTTTTTAACTATATCAATACCCTTTTCCCTTATGGCTTTCATATACTCGTCATGTGCCTCAAACGCCTTTTCGGAGGCGGTTTTAACAGCGCCTAATTTAATATTATTAAAATATTTTGATAATATGGTGTGAAGTTTTTTAGAAAAATCCTTTTTTCTATGTACGCCTACATAGTCGTTTATAAGTGTAACGCCTTCTTTAATTTTCATATTTGCGGCTATGATTTCTGGATAATATGCTACAACGGGACAGTTATAATTATTGTCGCCTAAATGTTCATCAAAATTGAAACTCATGCAGGGATAGAATATATATTTTATGTCATCATTTTCAATTAAATATTTTATGTGCCCGTGAACGAGTTTAGCCGGGAAACACACAGTATCGCTTGGTATTGTGGCTTGCCCTTTTAAAAAAATATCTCTGTCCGATAATGGTGATATAACCACATCAAAGCCAAGTTCTATAAAAAATCTGTACCAAAATATAGCCATTTCGTACATATTAAGCCCTAAGGGAATGCCAATTTTAATGCCTTTGTTTGTTGGGGTTAAAGACTTAATGTAGTCTTGTTTAAATTTATATATGTTAAGCTCTCCAACAGATGTATTTTTTGTTACTGGTCTTTCACAACGGTTTCCGCCTATATATTTGCTTCCGTCACCAAACGAGTTTACTGTAAGACGGCAGTTATTTGAACAAAGCCCACAGTTTACGCTTTTTACACTATGACTAAAGTTTTTAAGTTCATAGGCGTTAAGTATAGAACTTTTTTCTATGTTAAGTGTTTTGGCATAAAGCGCACAGCCATACGCGCCCATAAGACCGGCTATAACAGGGCGTATAACATTTACACCCATTTCTTTTTCAAATGCTCTAAGAACAGCATCATTAATAAATGTGCCGCCCTGAACAACTATGTTTTTGCCTAACTCGTCAACGCTTGATGGTCTTATTACTTTATATATGGCGTTTTTAACTATGCTTGTTGAAAGTCCGGCGGATATGTCGCCTGTTGACGCCCCGTCTTTTTGCGCTTGTTTTACTGATGAGTTCATAAATACCGTACAGCGTGAACCTAAATCAACAGCGTTTTTGGCATAAAGCCCCATTTTTGAAAATTCTTCAACATCATAGCCAAGAGTATTAGCAAATGTCTGCAAAAATGAGCCGCAGCCAGATGAACATGCCTCGTTAAGATAAATATTATCTATAACGCCATTTTTTATTTTAAAGCATTTCATGTCCTGTCCGCCTATGTCTATTATAAACTCAACATCAGGCATAAAATATTTGGCGGCTGTAAAATGTGCCGCTGTTTCAACAAGCCCGCTGTCTATGTGAAACGCGTTTTTAATTATATCTTCACCATATCCTGTTACGCAAGAGGCTTTAATTTTTATGTCAGGCTTTAATTTGTAAAGCTCTGTTATAAAATTATGTATAACTGGAACAGGATTACCGCTGTTTGACATATAAACACTGTGAAGTATTTCTCCGTTTTCACCTGTTACAACGGCTTTAATAGTAGTGCTGCCCGCGTCTATGCCTATAAATGTGTTTTTGTTATAATCACTTAAAGAGGCATATTTAACATCGGCTTTTGAGTGACGTGTTTTAAATTTGTTATATTCATATTCGTTTTCAAAAAGAGGTGGAAGTTTTGCCCACTCTGATATTGATATATATTTTGATAATCTGTCAATGGCTTCTTCAATAACGGTCTCTTTTTTGGCACAATAAGCTGCCCCCAAAGCTACATAATAAAGTGAGTTTTCAGGGCACACTCCTTTAGTTCCTATTGTTTTGTCAAAACATTCTCTTAAAACTGGCATAAATGTAAGCGGTCCGCCTAAATATACAACATTTCCCTCAACAGGACGACCTTGAGCAAGACCGCCTATTGTTTGGTTTACAACAGCATAAAATATACTTATGGCTATATCGCTTTTTTTAGCGCCTTGATTTAAAAGCGGCTGTATATCGCTTTTAGCAAAAACGCCGCATCTTGACGCTATTGTGTATATTTTATCATGCTGTGCCGCTAAGTCGTTCATTTGTTCTGTTTTTATATCAAGCAATGTAGCCATTTGGTCTATAAAAGCGCCAGTACCGCCAGCGCATGTGCCATTCATTCTTGCTTCCATTGTTTGACCCAAAAATATAATTTTGGCATCCTCACCGCCAAGCTCTATAATTACATCAGAATTAGGTATGTTTTTTTCGGCAGCTACTTTTTCGGCGTAAACTTCCTGAACAAAATCAATATCGCAGCTTTCAGCCATTCCCATTCCAGCCGAACCGGATATAGCTATTGAGAATTTTTGATTTTTAAATTTATTTTTTATAGTGTTAAGTATCTCTACAGTTTTTGCCGTTATTTGTGAAAAATGCCTTTCGTATGATGAGTATATTATTTTGTTGGCTTTATCTATAACAATGCTCTTTATTGTGGTTGAGCCTATGTCAAGGCCTATTTTCAATGGTATCACTTCCGTTTCAGTTAGTTATTAACTCAACAGCACAGCACTCAGTACGTATATCGCAATCAAAAAGTCTTTGCCATGGAAAAGCGGCTTTAGTTATTTTAAAATCCGTAATAAGCGCGGTTTTTTGGTTTATTAAAAAGCGGTTTCCTACAAATGCGTCTATAACTTTTTGAGTTTCGATATTTTTAATAAGTTTTTCACTTTGCTGTATTTCGGTTTTTTGAGGTTTGTAATTTTCGGCGGTAAGTTTTTCGCGTATTCCGCCATAATAAATGCCGTCATCAAGTATGTGCTGGCTTAATATATTTGCATGTTTTTCAGCAAACGATACAAAATCTTTTGTGTTGTTTTTGGCTATTGAGTACACAGCGGCATTTGCTATGCCTATACCTATGGCGTTGGCGTTTGTGTTCCATGCGCAAAAGCAAGACAGTTCAGTTATGCCAATTTTGCCATTTTTGGATGCTGAATTTTCTAAAAGTTCTCTAAACACAAAATTATCGGCGTTTTTAATTGTTTTATAATCGTAAAGCTCTATAATACCTGTTTCGTTTTGTTTTAAAGAGTCAGAAAGAGCTAAAATTAAATTGTTTTTATCGTCTTTAGAGCATACACTGTAATCGAATATAAACATATTAAATTTATCGCCTTTTTTGTCGGTGTTAGCCGATACAAAATTTAAAGCGTTTTGGGCTAATTTGTCGCTTGTCATTACGTCATAGTCAGCCGCTACAAAGTTGTTTTTGTAGTTTTTAATATCTATGTTTGCATGGTATCCGTTTTTTTGAGCCAAACTTCTGGCGTATATAAGCTGAGGTATTTCGTCCATACCAAATATAAAATTTATTTTATCGCCTTTTCCCTCAAGGGCAGCGTTTGTTTCTTGTTTAGAGAAAAAAGTATTCATTGATTTTATAATATTGTTCATATATGTTCTTGAAAAACTATATTTTATAGGTGTACCATTTTCAAGAGGGAGCCAATTTTCGCCTTTTGAAAAAAAGTAAGATATTATAGCCGGCAACTGTAAATCGTCATTGCCTATAACTATCTCATCCAAATTTTTGGATTTTTGCCACATTATAAGTCTTTCGCATATTTTAGCTGTTTGTTTAAAGGGAGTTATATAGTTTTGTATGTAATAATTGTATTCTAAGTTATTTTCATAGTTTTTACGGCAAAATTCAATAAATTTATTCTCCCATTCAGTAAGGGGCTGTCCTTCGGCAAGTTTATTGTATACATAACCGTATTCCATTAAAAACTGTGACGGTGTTACATAAGACATTTTCAATATATTGTCATAATCCTCGCAATTAGGGTTACACTCTATATAAAAAGCTCCTATACCTTTTATTTTATTGTTGTCAGCCCAAATTTTTTGTCCTCTTGTTTCAGGAAGATTACGCGGCATAGCTATATTTATATAATATTTAGGCTTTGGATATTCTTTTATAAGGCTTAAAAGTTCTTTAAGTGCTTCGTCTGTTTTAGAATATTGTTCAGCACAGCGGCTGCCAATAAGACCGCCTGTAAAATATGTTGAGGCGTTTATTATAACAGTTGTGTTTTCGCTTGGGTTTAAACTTACGTTTTTACGTGTAATTTCCCTTACAGCGGCACTGTTTGCAAAACGCTCTGTGTCTGGTGTAAAAATATCAAGTTCTTCCACTGGAATGGTATAAAGTTTATCATTATTTAAACTTATGAGATTTTCAAAATATATATTGCTTACAGGACGGCTATCTATTGGAGATATAACAATATTATCAGCTAAAGCCGTAACTGAAAAAATAACAGAAAACAAAAGTAAAACGATTAAAAAACAAATTTTTCTCAATTTTAAATTCCTTTCTTTAAAATTAATTTATATTTAATTAAATTTTAACATTTATTTATGTTTTTTTCAACAGGATAATGTTTTCTGTAAATTGGGTTTTGTTTTTTTGAGGTATTGAATTGTCAAAAAATATCAATTATGTTAGAATAAATATTATTGTATTTTATAAATTTTAAGCTGGAGGAAAATATATGGATTTTATATATGATATTTATAAAAGATATAACAGCCATGTATATTTTAAACCTGCTTTGCCGCTTGTTTTTATGGCTTTGTATATGTTTTATTACTACACTATGATAAGTCCAGTATACTCTTTAAGCGACTGTTTGGCAGAGATTATTAATCCAAGAGCGGCAATGCCATATATAACAGGTGTTTTTATGATTTTTGTAAGTCTTATGTATAGAGATACGCTTTTAAAAAAGATATATTTTATTATGTACTTGTTTTCAGTTGTTTTTTCGTTTGCTTTAAATTTGGAGGGAGACATAAATATAATCAGCTATATACCATATGTTATAATAGCTGTTATAAATTTTATTATATGTTTTGCTTTTGAGAGTTATATAAGCAATAAGTGAAGTGAAAAAAATAAAAGCTATTCATAACGAACAAATATATTTTTTGAGATGTTTATATTGATAAGGGTTGAAAGATATAACAAATTAGTAAAAACTATTCATATTTTCGTAATGTGAAAATATTCATAACCGACAAATACATTTTTTGATATATTTATATTAATAATGGTTGAATGATGTAACAAATTAGCAAAAACTATTCATATTTTCGCATTGCGAAAATATTCATAACCGACTAAAATCCCTCGTAAGAGGGATTTTTATTTAATAAAGGCGGCTGTGCCCGCCTTTATTAAATAAATAATTCCCTTTGGGAATTATTTTAGTCGGTTAAACTCTTCCTCACAGTAAACACAACGGTATTTTCCACTTTGTGTAAATTTAAATATATGGTCGCACTCATGTTCTATACTTGTTATACAGCGTGGGTTTTTGCAACGCATTACATTTACAAGTGTGTCTGGAAGCACAGGCTTTTCTTTTTTTATTATTTTGCCATTTTTAATGTGGTTTATAGTTATTTCAGGGTCTATATAAGCTAATACACCAAAATTTATTGAGGATGTATCGCCTTCTATTTTTATTATATCTTTTTTACCGCTTTTTGTACTTCTTACATTTTTAATCATAGCTACACCACAGTCAAGAGAATAAAGACCAGCAACATCGGCTAAAGTGTGACTCATGCCAGCTTTTATATGGTCTATTACAACGCCGTTTTGGATTTCGTCTATGTTAAGCATATTATCACTCCTTTAATCTATGTTTAATAATTTTAATATAAGTGCCATTCTCACATAAAGCCCGTTTTCTACCTGTTCAAAATAAGCGGCTCTTTTGTCTTTATCAACACCTAAAGCTATTTCGTTTACTCTTGGAAGAGGGTGGAGTACAGCCATATCTTTTTTGGCAAGTTCCATTTTTTTCTCAGTAAGTATATAGCTGTCTTTAAGTCTTACATAGTCCTCTTCGTTAAAAAAACGTTCTCTTTGCACACGTGTCATGTAAAGTATATCAATCTCAGGAAGAGCCTCTTCTAAGTCTGTTGTTTCGGTATAAGGCGTATTATTAGGCATTTCATTTATAATATAGCTTGGTACTCTAAGCTCTTTAGGACTTATAAAAACAAAACTTATGCCAGACCAGCGTGATATGTTTTTAATAAGACTGTGTACAGTACGTCCAAATTTAAGGTCGCCGCAAAAACCTATTTTAAGATTTTCAAGACTTCCTTTTCGGCGGCGTATTGTGGCTAAATCGGCAAGTGTTTGGGTAGGGTGCTGATGACCGCCGTCTCCAGCGTTTATAACAGGTATAGTAGAAAACATTGAAGCTCTCATAGGTGCGCCTTCTTTTGGGTGGCGTATAGCGGCTATATCGGCAAAAATACTTATTACCCTTATTGTGTCGGCTATGCTCTCGCCTTTAGCAGCGCTTGAGGAATCGGCGCTTGAAAAGCCTATTACACTTCCGCCTAAATTTATCATTGCGCTTTCAAATGACAATCTTGTTCTTGTGCTTGGCTCATAAAAAAGCGTGGCTATTTTTTTATGGGCACATTTATTGTTGTATTTTTCTGGGTTAAGACGTATGTCTTCCGCTGTTTTTAATAACTGTTCAGTTTCTTCTTTTGTAAAGTCTAACGGGTCTATTAAATGTCTCATTGGTGTGACCTCTCTTTTTAATGATTTGTATAAAATTATTTGTTTTAGTATTATTTGTTAATTAAATTATCTAACATGGTGATTAAATTGTCAATAATAGTGTGCCAAATCGTATTAATACATTAAAATATTTAAACAAGTTATTACTGTATTTTTTTGAATAAATTGTATAGCGTTATTTATAAAAGCGATTTAGACTATTAAGGTATAAATACGCTCTTGAATTTTGACGTAATTTTATATAATATGTTATAAACAATAGTTTATATTAGGGAGGTTTTTGTTATGGAAATTATATCTTTAAAAGAAGAGTTAATGTCAAACCCTTATCCGGGCAGGGGAATTGTTATAGGAAAGTCAGCTGACGGCAAAACAGCCGTTACAGCATATTTTATAATGGGAAGAAGTGCTAATAGCCGCAACAGAGTTTTTGTTGAGTGTGATAATGGTATACGCACACAGGCGTTTGATGAAACAAAACTTGAAGACCCAAGTCTTATAATTTATGCTCCTGTGAGAGTTTTGGGAAATAAAACAATAATTACAAACGGTGACCAAACAGACACTATATATGAGCTTATGGATAAACAGCAGACATTTGAGCAGTCTTTGAGAACAAGAGAGTTTGAGCCGGACGCGCCTAATTACACACCTCGAATTTCGGGTATAGTGCATATTGATAACGGTATTTATAATTACGCTTTAAGTATATTAAAAAGCGATGACAAAAGACCGGAAAGCTGTGAGCGTTTTACATTTGCTTACAACAATCCTGTAAATGGTGAAGGAAGATTTATACATACTTATGCTAAAAACGAAAACCCATTGCCAAGTTTTGAGGGAGAACCAAAAAGAGTTGAAATATCAGGAAATATAGACGAGTTTACAGATATGCTTTGGTCAAGCCTTAATGAGGAAAATAAAGTTTCGTTGTTTGTAAGATTTATAGATATAAAAACAGGAAAATATGACACAAGAATTGTAAACAAAAACAAATAAAGGGGGTTTTTTAATGGATGAGTTATTTCTTAAATACGGCTGTAACCCTAATCAAAAGCCGTCACGTATATTTATTGAAAATGGTCAGCTTCCAATTAAAGTGCTTAACGGAAAACCAGGATATATAAACTTTCTTGATGCTTTAAATGGTTGGCAGCTTGTAAAAGAACTAAAAAAAGCAACTAATTTGCCAGCGGCTACATCGTTTAAACATGTGTCGCCAGCAGGCGCCGCTGTGGGAGTTCCTCTTAATGACACACTTAAAAAAATTTACTGGGTAGACGATTTAGGAGAGCTTTCTCATTTGGCATCGGCTTACGCAAGGGCGAGAGGCGCTGACAGAATGTCATCTTTTGGCGACTTTATTGCTCTTTCGGATATATGCGATGTTTCTACAGCCAATATAATTAAAAGAGAGGTATCAGACGGAGTTATAGCGCCTGGATTTTCTGATGAGGCTCTCGAAATTCTTAAAGCAAAGAAAAATGGAAATTATAATATAATTGAGATTGACTCAAATTATAAACCGAAAGAGATAGAGACAAAACAGGTGTTTGGTGTTACTTTTGAACAGGGAAGAAACGAGCTTAATATTGATAAAGAATTTATAACAAATATTGTGACTAAAAATAAAGAAATACCTGAAGAGGCTAAAATTGATATTATAATATCTCTTATAACACTTAAATACACACAATCAAACTCTGTATGTTTTGCTAAAGGCGGACAGGCTATAGGCATAGGCGCGGGGCAACAAAGCAGAATACATTGCACAAGACTTGCTGGAAATAAAGCCGACAACTGGTTTTTACGTCAAAACCCTAAAGTTATGGGGCTTGATTTTGTAAATTCAATAGGACGCGCTGATAGAGATAACGCCATAGATTTGTACATAGGTGAGGATTATATGGATGTTTTAGCCGATGGAAAATGGCAAAATATATTTAACACCAAACCAGAAATATTTACAGCAGAAGAAAAAAAGGAATGGCTTAAAAATATGACTGATGTATCACTTGGCTCTGACGCGTTTTTCCCTTTTGGAGACAATATAGAAAGGGCTTACAGAAGTGGAGTTAAATATGTGGCTCAGCCAGGAGGCTCTATACGTGACGCTCTTGTTATAGATACAGCCGACAAATACAATATGGCTATGTGCTTTACGGGCATACGTCTTTTCCACCACTAAAAATATAATAGTTTTGTTATTATGGGCGCTGTAATTAGTTACAGTGCCCATAATGTTAAATTTATTTAATTAGTTTTATTTAAAGAGATATAAAAGGTGATGTTATATTTTATTTTTTAATACGATTTTTATATATTTCTTTCCACTTTCCAGTGCGGTATTCGGCAAAAGATATAATAAAATTGGAAAGCCAGCCTATAGGTACAGCGTACCAAACCATAAAAATTCCAATACGCGGAGCAAAAGTCATAGCTGTAAAAACTCGTATAAATAAATTTACTAAATTAGCTATTGTAAAAACTTTCATGTCGCCTGAACCGCGAAGTAATCCGTCAACAGCCATTTTTAAACCAATTAAACAAAAAAACCATGCCATAAAAGACAATAAACTTTGACCTGTGTTTATAGCCATTAATGTACCATTTGTGCCTAAAAAGAGCGATATAATAGATTTGTTAAAAAGTTTTAATATAACAAATATAGTAGCGGCGCATACAAAAACAAGTTTGTTTGCGGCATGATAACCTTCAACAACGCGCTTTTCACTGTTAGCGCCTATATTTTGTGCCGTGTAAGATGATACGGCATTACCTATACCTGTCATTGGAACAATACAAATCGACTCCACTCTCATTGCGGCAGAAAAACCTGCTAAAGCCTCAGAGCCAAAACTATTTACAACAGATTGAACAAGCATCATGCCTATTGATACTGTTGACTGCTGTAATATAGAAGGCAATGCTATTTTTGCCATGGGATATATCTCATTTATAACAAATGCGCTTTTTCCCTCAAATTTTTTAAATTCAAAAATTAATACCAAAAACGATAAAACAGATGATATACTTTGAGCTATAAGTGTTGCCCATGCCACGCCTGATACGCCCATAAAAAATTGTGTTACAAGTATCCAATCTAAAGCGACATTAAAAACGGATGAAAAAATCAAAAAATACAGAGGTATTTTTGACTTTCCAAGGGCGTTAAACATAGATGAAAGTACATTATACATAAACAAAAAGGGCAGTCCCATAAAATAAATGTTTAAATACTCAACAGACATGTCAATCACGTCTTTTGGGGTATTTAATAATATCATTATTTTTTCACTTAAAAGCAGACCAAAAACGCCCAAAAACACGCTTATAATTAAAAATACAATTAGTGATGTATAAGCGGCTGACTTTGTTTTTTCATAATTTTTAGCGCCAAAATATTGGCTTACAATAACCGAAGAACCTATGCCGCCGCCTATAGCTATACATATAAAAATATTTGTTAAAGCATAAGATGCTCCAACGGCGGCTAACGCCTGCTCGCTTACATAACGCCCTACTATAGCCGAGTCTGCCATTGTGTATGTATGCTGAAATAAATTGCCTATTATAATTGGCAAAGCAAATATAATTAAAGCGTTAAGCGGCTTTTTTTGAGTTAAATAGTCATTATCAACAGCCAAAATTTTTATCCCCCAATATTAAAACAGTTGCGGTATATGCCACAACTGTTATTATATTAATATATTGTTGATAATAACACGCTTAAAAAGCGTTGTCAAACTATAAATATGAGTATATATGGTTTTTATTTTACTGCATTAAAGCCATTTTCAATGTCGGATATTATATCGTCTATATGCTCAATGCCTATTGACAGTCTTACAGTGTTAGGTTTAATACCAACAGATAAGAGCTCTTTTTCTGATAACTGTGAGTGTGTTGTTGACGCGGGATGAATTACAAGCGATTTAACATCGGCTACATTGGCTAACAACGAAAACAGTTTAAGACTTTCGGTAAACTTTTTGGCTGTCTTTGAGCCGCCTTTTATATCAAAAGTGAATATTGAACCGGCGCCGTTTTTAAAGTATTTATTATAAAGTTCTTTTTCTTTTCCTATGGCTAAAGAAGGGTGGTTTACTTTCTCAACCTGGTTATGGTTTTTAAGAAAATCTACAACTTTAAGGGCGTTATACACGTGCCTTTCAACCCTAAGAGAAAGTGTTTCAAGCCCCTGTAAAAGAAGGAATGAGTTAAAAGGTGATATTGTGGCGCCTTGGTCTCTAAGAAGTGTTGTACGTACTTTTGTTATATAAGCCGCCTCTTTAGCCACGTCTGTAAATACTACGCCATGATATGACGGGTTAGGTTTTGAAAGACCTAAGAATTTGTCGTTTTGAGTCCAGTCGAATTTTCCAGAATCTACTATTACGCCGCCCATTGCCGTACCATGACCGCCTATAAATTTTGTTGCTGAATGAACAACTATATCAGCTCCATACTCAATAGGGCGCAAAAGATATGGTGTGGCGAATGTATTGTCTATTATAAGTGGTATTCCATGTTTGTGCGCTATGTCGGCTATGGCTTTAATATCTATAACATCAGAATTTGGGTTTCCGAGTGTTTCGGCATATAAAAGTTTTGTGTTGTGTTTAATTGCTTTTTCAAAATTCTCGGGTTCTGAAGGGTCAACAAAATTTACGCTTAATCCCTGTTCTTTTAATGTGTTGGCAAAAAGATTGTATGTTCCGCCATAAATATTAGCTGATGACACAATATGGTCACCGGCTAAAGCTATATTTTGCACAGCATAAGTAATTGCCGCTGAGCCAGTGGCTACAGCAAGGGCACCAACACCATGCTCAAGAGCGGATATTCGCTGTTCAAAAACATCGCTTGTGGGGTTCATTAATCTTGTGTATATGTTTCCGGTTTCGGTAAGATTAAAACGTCCTGCCGCCTGTGCGCTGTTTTTAAAAACATATGATGTTGTGGCATATATGGGCACAGCCCTTGCATCTGTTGTAGGGTCTGGATTTTCTTGACCAGCGTGTATTTGTATTGTCTCAAATTTGTAATTTTTGTTTGACATAATTTATTATCTCCTCTCAAAAAACGTATTATCAAAAGTAGCTGTAAAAAACAGATTAAATATATAATAGCCATATATTACAATCACTTTAATATTCGAGTTCATATCTGTTTAATAGGTATAATATAAAACATATTTCCTATAATGTCAATAGGTTTTGTATTGTTTATTTTAAATTTTTAAAACTGTATATAAAATCAGTATCGTTTTTGTCAATATCAATTAATCCGCTTGAGTTAAGTGTTTTAACACTTTCAGCCATTTCTATAGCCTCATCAATATCATGGGTGACAACAATACATGTTTTTTGATGTATATATTTTTTAATATATTTAATTATATGTTTTTTAAGAGCAGTATCAATGCCTTTAAAAGGCTCATCAAAAATGTATATATCGGCTTTTTTTAATATACATCTGGCTATAGCCGCGCGCCTTTTTGTTCCGCCGCTTAGCTCGTTAGGGTATAAATTTGAATAATCAATAATTTTAAGTTCATTTAAAACATTTTCAGCCTCATTTTTTGAACAGTTTGAAACCATTATGTTTTGTTTTAAGCTAAATGTTTCCAAAAGTCTGTTCTCCTGAAAAACTGCTGAAAGTTTTTTGTTTTGTATGCCAGTTATATCACCGCTATCAGGTTTTACAATGCCAAGGAGCATGTTTATAAGAGTTGTTTTTCCGCAGCCAGAAGGACCTAATATAGCCGTTGTTACATTGTTTTTAAAACAAGCGTTAAAATTTTTAAATACCTCTTTATCATAACTTTTTGATACATTTTTGAAACAAATCAATTTTATCACCTATTTTTTAATTTAAACAAAAATATTAAAATTTTCTCAAACAATATGCTTAAAATTATAACAACAAATGTCCAGGCAAAAAGCTCGGAAGTCTCTATATATATTTTTGCCTCATAAAGTCTACGTCCCACAGATAAGTTTGGAACACTTATAACTTCAGCCGCAACTCCGCTTTTCCACGCAAAACCTAAACCAGTTATACAGGCGGTTTTAAAATACGGCGTTATTTGAGGTATATATATCATTTTTATTTTTTTTAAAAAGCCAAATTCAAAAACATCAGCCATTTCTATAAGTTTTTTGTCAGTTTGGTTAAGACCTTGAAACACATTTGACCATATTATGGGAAGTACTGTTAAAAAGGATATAAAAGCTGGTACATAGCCAGTCTTTATCCATAAAATAGCTAATATTATAAAAGAAGCCACAGGAGTGGCTTTTATAACACTTAAAGCGGGATATAAAAATGTGTTTATATGTTTAAAAAAATACGAGATGCCAGCTATAATTACGCCAAAAATAACTGCTGATAAAAAACCAAAAAGTATTCTTAAAACCGAAAACAAAACCGTAACCCAAAAAACTTTTTTTGAGCAAAGTGAAAAAAAAGCCATAACTATACTGTATAATGAGGGCACAAGCAAGTTTTTATTTATGGCTAAACTTATTAGCTGATATATAATAAGCCATACAATTATAGATATTATATTTCCCTTTTTCAAAAAAATCACATCCTAAAAATTTGCCATTTAGAGAAGTATCAATTCTCTAACGGCAAACTTTTTTAGAAAATTTTAAAATATACACAAAATCACTCAAGAGTTATAATAAAAATCATTTTCAGGCATTTTTCCGCCTATTGATTTTGGGTTGGCAGCATACATTATTTTAAAAAAGCTCTCAAGTGTGGTTTTCATATCATCGCCGTCTACATAATATATACTGCATTTTGGTATGGCTTTTTGGGCAATTTCTTTGTTTTCTATAATTCCATATTCGGATGTGTACTGAGCGCTTTGCTCGGTATTGTTGTTTACAAAATCTATTGATTTTTTATACTCTTTAATAAATAAATCAAGTTTTTCTTTGTTATTTTGAGCAAAATCGTTTTTAACAATTATACAGCCCATAGGGAGAGTGTTAGGCTTGTCCCCTTTATCAATGCCCGAATAATTATCGTAAAATTGTGCTATATCTATTGCTACACGTAAATTTGGGTTTTTAGCCATTGCGACATCAACAAAAGGTTCGGGCAAAAGAGCTATGTCTACCTCTCCAGATGCCAAAGCTGTTGCTAACTCTGGATGTGTCTGCATAAAATTTATTGACACGTTTTGAGTTTTGCTCTCATTTAGCACATAATTTAAAACATATTCTGGAACAGCGCCCTGACCTGTTGAAGTTATTGTTTTTTGGCTTAAATCCTCAATAGAGTTTATTGTGTTGCCGTTTTCTAAAATATATAAATTTCCAAAAGTGTTTATAGCGGCAACAGAAACACCACCATTAGTTTTATTATAAATAGCTGCTGCCGAGTTTGAAGGAACAGCCGCGATGTCAACTTCACCAGATATAATTTTGCTTATAACATTATCGGGAGCTGTTTCAAGTATAAATTTATAATTACCCTCTGTTTTGCCATCGTCACTGTCTTTCATAAGCGATACAGCGCCTATGGCTGTAGGTCCTTTAATAAGAGCCACGTTTACAGGTTCATTATTTTGTACGGTTATATTAATTTCACCATTGTTTATTGCATCGTCTTCACTGTCAGTAATTGACACCTCAAAACCGTCACCAGATACTACTAAATCGTTGTTATTTGTGTTTTCGCTTTTAGATGAAGAACCGCAGCCGGCTAAAGAAACAGCCGTAAAAGCAGCTAAAATCAAAAATAATATTTTATTTTTCATTTTTTAATCCTCCTTAACATAGCCAAATTTTTATTTTATTTTTGTAAATAATACAGTTTTTAATTCAGTTAAAGTTAGTGTTTGTTACCTATTATCAATCTTTTCAGGATACATGTCGTGATGAGACAGCCTGTCCCAAGCAAGCTGTTCCCACTTTGTGCCCTTAATGCCGTAATTACGGTAAGGGTCTATTGATATTCCGCCTCGTGGAGTAAATTTTCCCCAAACCTCAATATATTTTGGCTCCATAACTTTTATTAGGTCTTTCATTATAATATTAACGCAGTCTTCGTGAAAGTCGCCATGGTTTCTAAAACTAAAAAGATATAATTTTAGTGATTTACTCTCAACCATTTTTATATTTGGCACATAAGATATATATATACTTGCAAAATCCGGCTGACCTGTTATAGGGCACAGACTTGTAAACTCAGGACAGTTAAATTTAACAAAATAGTCGTTTTCTTGATGTTTGTTTACAAATGTCTCAAGCACTTCAGGGGCGTAATCAGTTTTGTATATGTTGTTTTTATTGCCTAATAATGTAATTCCTTCTGTTTCGCTTTTGTCTCTTCCGTTCATAAAATCACAACCTTAAAAAATAATTTACAAGTTAGTATATTATATATTTTTATAAAAAACAAGTACGATTTTACCACATAATATAAGCCAAAATTGCGCTTGCCGCTACGCCGCATAATGTTGAGAACAAACAGCAGCCTAATGTGTATAATGTGTTTTTTATGTTTACAGATGTAAAATACATACTCATTGTATAAAAAATTGTTTCTGTGCAAGAAAGCATTATAGATGCCGTTCTGCCTATGTAAGAGTCTGGACCAAACATTGAATATATTTCGGTTAAAAGCCCAGTAGCCGCCGAAGATGAGAACATTTTCATTATCATTATTGGAACAAGCTCGGAAGGAAATTTTATAATATCAGTAATAGGGCTTATTATTTTTTGGAAAACCGCCGACATATTTGATTTTACAAATATTGAAGAAAAACACATAAGCGCTATAAGTACAGGAAGTATATCAAAAACAGTAATAAGTCCGTTTTTAGCTCCCTCAGCGAATATATCAAGCATTGGTACGCGTTTTATAACACCATAAAAAACAACAAAAAGTATAACAGCAGGCATAAGACCGGCTGAAATAGTGTTTATAATGCTCATTTAAAATATCTCCTCTCACATATTTTAGCCGCTAAAATGGCGGTTATAGTTGATACTGATGTAGCTATTAACGCAGGTATAACTATGTCAAAAGGTGAGGCGCTCATATATTTTTGACGCAGTATTATAATATTTACAGGTAAAAGCTGTATAGATGATACATTTACTATAATAAACATACACATAGAGCGGCTTGCGGTATTTGTAACACGGTTTATTTTTTTCATCTCACTCATGGCAGCTAATCCCGCGGGTGTAGCTGCCCAGCCCAAACCCATAAAATTTGCCGTCATATTTATACATATGTATTTAAAAGCCATACTGTGGGGAGGAATATCCGGAAACAAAAATGATATGACAGGACGTATACTTTGAGATATTTTCTCAACAAGACCGCTTTTTTCAGCTATGTTCATTATTCCGCTCCAAAACGACATTGTACCAGCCATAAACACACAAAGCTCAATAGCATCAGCAGCGCCAGATGTTATTGAATTTATTGCTGTTTCAGTATTTCCAGTTAAAAAACACATTATAATTCCAAAACCTATAACAAAACTCCATATTATGTTAAGCATGTAACCCCCTTAAAAATAGCTTATCTAAAAAATTATATTTTTAAAACGCTTGTCTAATTACGTATTTTTTATTTGTATTATTATTTCTTTGATGATATATTGTAATTAATATAATTAGTGAATTTTAATTAAACGAGATTTTGAGGGATTTTTAGGTATAAAGTCTCTAAATATATAGGGGAATGGTTATTATGGAAAACAATATACTTAATTATGGAAAAAATCCAACACACACAGTTTTTAAACTTTCATGGCCAGCTATAGCAGAACAGTTTTTGATATGTATGGTGTCTCTTGCGGATATAGGCATGGTGGGTTCTATAGGGGCTAATGCAACAGCGGCTATAGCTGTAACGGCGTCTACAATATGGTTTATAAATGGTTTTAATATGGCTCTTTGCGCGGCGTTTATGTTTATAGTGGCTAAATTTATAGGAGAAGGAAAATTTAATATTGTACGCAAAACAGTAAGACAGTCTATAACACTTTCGGTTTGTTTGGGTATTTTAATATCGTTATTGGCGTTTAGCATAGCCGAAAAACTTCCTGTATGGCTTAGGGCTGAAAAAGATGTTGTGGATTTAGCGGCTTTATATTTTAAAATAGTTGGTTTAAGTCTTGGCACTGTCACAATATCAACTGTTGTCTCTGGTGTTATGCGTGCTGCCGGAAATACAAAACTTCCGCTTTTTGCAAATATAGCGGCTAATGTTTTGAATATTGCGGGAAATTTTATATTAATCTATCCATCACGTTATATTAATATTTTTGGTGTTTCTTTTAATATATATGGTGCTGGAATGGGTATTAAAGGTGCTGCTGTGTCAACGGCGGTTTCGCATATAACATTGGCGTTGTTTCTTGTTGTTATGCTTTACAAAAATGACACACCAGTTAAAATAAAAATTAGGGGCGATTACAGACCAAAAAAGGAAACTATTGTTGATGTAATTAAAATAGGAGTGCCTGTATGTATTGAAAGATGTTCTTTGAGTTTTGGGCATATTGTACTTACGGGAATGATTTCGGGTCTTGGTACTATAGCTTTGGCAGCGCATTACCTTACAGACCAAACAGAGGGTATATTTTATTTGCCGTCTTACGGTTTGGCAGACTCAGCAACGGCGCTTGTAGGTCAGTCATTAGGCGCTAAAAATGAAAAATTAGCCGATAAATTTGCTTTTATTGTATGTGTTATAAATATAATAGCTATAGCCATTATGTGTGTGCCAGTATTTATATTCTCAAAATTTTTTATAAGTATTTTCACAAACGACCCTCTTGTTATACAGCAAGGCGCTATTACACTTAAAATAGCCGCGGCTTCGGAAGTATTTTTTAGTCTTTACATAGTTATAAGCGGAATATGCCGTGGGGCGGGTGATGTAAAAATACCGCTTATAGCCGGATTTGTGGGAATGTGGGTTATAAGACTGGCATCATGCTATTTACTGGCTTATAAATTTAATTTAGGTGTTGTTGGTATATGGCTTGGTATAAGTGTCGATACTGTTTTTAGAGGACTTATATGTATACTTAGAATTAAAAGCGGAAAATGGAAGTATGCTTGGAAGTAAAAGTTTCTTCCTTTCTTGAAAGAAAGGAAGCGAAAGAACTTTAACTCTTAACTATTATGTGCAAGAGTTATTGGCTGAACTGTTTCAATTCATGTTCACGCGACACATACAAATATATTTCTTGAAAGAAAGGAAGCGAAAGAACTTTAACTCTTAACTATTGTGTGCAAAAGTTATTGGCTGAACTATTTCAATTCATATTTACGCGACACATACAAATATATTTCTTGAAAGAAAGAAAGCGAAAGAACTTTAACTCTTAACTATTGTGTGCAAAAGTTATTGGCTGAACTATTTCA
>CATJUP010000070.1 GCA_949743655.1 uncultured Eubacteriales bacterium | reverse complement strand
GCTTCTTTTCTTTCAAGAAAAGAAGTAAAAATTAATTGAGAGAAATTATAATATATAAAACTTTTTAAGTAAAGTATAGAAATATATAAGCCAAACAAATAAGACGATGTTTAAATGCCGTCTTAAATTATTTTTGTATATTTACTCGTTTTCTTTTTTTCAAGAAAGATACATATGTATAATAGCATTTGTGTACAACGGTTAAGAGTTAAAGTTCTTTCGCTTCCTTTTTTTCAGAAAAAAGCATGTATTTGTTGTGTAAACATAAACTAAATTAGTTTTGCCAATAAATCTTGCGTAAAATGGTTAAAAGTTAAAGTTCTTTTGCTTCATTTCTTTCAAGAAAGGAAGTTTTTAAATTAATATATCGCCAGTATAATTTCTTAGAAGAAGCTCCATTTTGAGTTTTAAGTTTTTAAGCTCATTTTTTACTATTGACATTTTTTTATTATCGTTTCTAAATGTAGGTATTGATACACTCACTGAAAAAAGCACTTTGCCATCTTTTACTATTGGTACGGCGACACATATTATTTGTTCTGTAAATTCTTGACTTTCATATGCGTATCCTTCATCTTTTATTTTAATTATTTGCTCGTAAAGCTCATTTATGTTTGTTATTGAGTATCTTGTACATGAAAGCAGTTTTGAAGGGAATAATGCTTGTATTTCGTCAAAGTTTGTACGGCTTAAAAGTGCCTTGCCAAGAGCAGTGCAGTTTGCAGGAAGTTTTTTGCCGACATGAGTGACAAGCCTAAGCGAGTGAGGTGACTCTATTTTGGCTACATAAAGTACATTAGAGCCATTTAAAATACCCATACTACATGTTTCATCGCATATTGAAACAACTTCTTCCATAGCCGCAACTATGTGGTTTAAAAGTGGTTTTGAGTTAAAATATGTGGAACCTATAGCAAATGCGCTTATACCTATTCTATATTTTCCGTCTTCGGGTTTAAGTGATATATAATGACGCTGTTCAAGTGTGTGTATTATTGGAAATATACTGCTTTTTGGGGCATTTATTTGTTTGGATATTTCGGTTAATGTGTAGCCGTCATTTGAGGACGACAATATTTCTAAAATATCAAGTATTCTTGATGTGGAGCGGTGCTCGTTATACGGCATTATATTAATCCTCCTAAATTATAACTTGATAGTATTAATTTGTTATGTGTTTGTACATATTACTCATATTGTTAGAAAATATGGTTTTATAATTTTTGTCTATTATAACCGCTTCATAGCCCTCAATGTTATTTATAAGCTCTAAACCGTTTTGTATGCCCAAACAAAATATTGTTGTGCTTAAAGCATCGCAAACGGCTGATGAAGGACCGCAAACCGTTACAGAATATATATCGTTTTTTACAGGATAGCCTGTTTTGGTATCTAATATATGGTGATATATTTCTCCAGAATATTCAAAATACCTCTGATATGAACCGGAGGTTACTATAGAATTTTGACTTGTAGTTATTATTCCAAAAATTTTACCTGTTTTTTCAAATGGTTTTTGTATGCCTATACTCATAAGTTCGTCTGAAGGGCATATAAGAACTATATTTCCGCCAAAATCTATTACGGCTTTTTTTACTCCGTTGTCAATTAAAAACTCTTTTATTTTGTCGGCTATAAAGCCTTTTGCTATTCCGCCTAAGTCTATATTGCAAAGAGGGTCTAAAATTTTAATTGTATTACCATTTTGTATAATATTTTTATAATTTATGTGTGATAAAGTTTTTGTTATATCATTTGGGTTTGGAGGTTCTGTTCTATTTTTAAAATCCCATAAATCACTTAAAGGAGCTGTTGTAATATCAAATTTACCGTCAGAGGACTCACTAAACTCTAATGCCATTTTTATAAGCTGTGCCGTATTATCCGAAATTGTTATTTCATTTCCATTAGAATTATTAATTTGTGATACTTCGCTATCCTCTATAGTACGGCTAAACATAGTTTCATATTCGTGGCAAAGAGTGAAACAATCGTTTATTAAATATTCCATATTCTTCTCTGTGCCGTCATATTCGTCAACAGTTATATTTACAAAAGTGTCCAACATGAACGATGACTGAGACACTTGCTCCTTTTTGTTGTTTAAACAGCCGCAAACAAAAAAAACAATAACAGCTATCAATACAGCTAATTTTTTCATTTGGTTTACCTCTTAACATATATAAAATAGATTTTTATGCCCGTGGGTGAGTTTTTGAGTATACTTCTTTAAGTCTGCTTTTGCTTAACTTTGCGTAAATTTGTGTTGTTGATATATATGAGTGACCTAACATTTCTTGTACAGATTGAATATCGGCGCCATTTTCTATAAGATGGGCGGCAAATGAGTGCCTTAATGTATGTGGTGTTATTTCTTTGTTTATACACGCTTTTTTAGAGTAGTCTTTTATTATTTTCCAAAATCCTTGACGTGTCATTGGATAACCATTGCGGTTTACAAAAAGTATTGTTTCCTCATTATTTTTAATAAATGTATTTCTTGAATATTTAATATACCTGTTTAAAGCCTCAACGGATTTTGAGCCTATAGGTATTACTCTTGTTTTGTTTTTACTTGAGCAGCGTATAAACTCAAGGTTTAAGTTTATATCGCTAATTGTTAAAGATATTAACTCTGACACGCATATACCAGTAGCATATAGTAACTCAAGCATTGCGCTGTCTCGTATACCTTTATTAGTTGATAAATCCGGCTGTGAGAGAAGTTTATTTATACTTTCAACCGATAATATTTCGGGGGACTTTTTGTCAACTTTAGGTGTTTGAATATCAGATGTTGGGTTTGATTTAATTTTATTGTTAGAGTACAAAAATGAGAAATAACATCTAATAGACGCTATATTTCGTGATATAGTTGAACTGGCTTTTTGACAGTTTTGAAGATAATGTGTATAAGCTGAAAGCGTAACTTTGCTTATATTGTTAAAATCATCTATTCCGCACTGTTCTAAATAACTTAAAAAATTTATAATATCTCTTTTATATGATAGTATTGTATTTTTTGAAGCGTGTTTTGTGTTTGTGAGAAATGTTAAAAATTCACAATCATATGCCAACATTTTAGTTCCCCTTTTCTATATAACGTAATAACAATTAATTATATAACAAATGTCGGTATATGTCGATGTTTTTAAACATATTTTTTATAATGATAATTTAATATTTGTTTCTATAAAACACACTATTAATGTTATAATACACGATACAGTAAATATTATGGCAAACTCTATAATGCTTTTATCTTTTTCACGTTTAAGATAAGATTTTGAGTTTTTGTTTATAATAAATTTTTTTAATATAACCATTGATGAGAAACAGCCTGTTATTAAAAGCGGCAGCAATTTTATTATATTAAATATAAAAGTATACAATACAAAACTATTGATATTATTTTGAGATAATATGTATGAAAACCCATAACCATAAAACATACCATTAATAAAAAAAATGAACATTATAATTGGTATGCCTATACTTAAAAAACTTATAAAAAGAAGTATTATAAAAAATTTTGAATTGTTTACAAAAAGAGAATATGTTGAAAGTTTTTGTGGCAAAACCTCGTTTAGAGATATTGATTTTAAAATTTCAATGTTTGTTGTGTTTTGTGTTATCGAACCAAATATTACGCCAAATATAAAACATAAACATATTATTATAAAAATTAAACAGCTTGTACTTTTACCTTTTTTCATAAGCCCACCTCTTAATAAAAAATATATGTGAGACGGGCTTTAGTAATTACTTTATTGAACAAGTTTTTTGATAAAACATATTATAAATTAAGTGGGATTTAGAGTTAACACTTAAAATATATTAAAAAGTGATATTTTATGAGTAAAATTTTTTTATATTATCTATTTTAGAAAACATATTATTAAATAGTAGGTCAGTAATTGTTATGGCTGCCATTGCCTCAACAACTATTACGGCACGAGGTACTATAATAGGGTCGTGACGTCCTTTTATTTCTATTTTTGTAACATTTCCGTTTATATCAACAGTATTTTGGGTATGAAATATTGACGGAGTAGGTTTAAAAGCGGCTCTAAATATTATGTCATCTCCATCGCTCATTCCGCCCAATATACCACCAGAGTTATTTGTTTTTTTTGTTATATTACCGTTTATATTTATAAACTCATCATTATTTTGAGAACCATTTAGTTTAGCGGCACTAAATCCCGAGCCGATTTCAAACCCCTTTACAGCGCCTATTGAAAATATAGCTTTAGCTAAAAGAGAATCAATTTTATCAAAAACTGTTTCTCCTATACCTTTGGGAACGTTTTTTATTATACATTCTACAATACCGCCCGCCGAGTCATTATTTTTAATACATTGTTTTAAGTATTCGGCAGCTTTTAGGGATGTTTGTCTATCAGGCATATAAAGTGGGTCTAAAAAGATTTCGTCACGGTTAGAGGGGATATTTTGACATTTAAAACCGGCTATTTCTTTTGAGTATGTGAGAAAAGATATACCTATCTCGGAAAGTATTTTTTTAGCTACAGCACCAGCGCATACTCGGCAAAGTGTTTCGCGACCTGATGAGCGTCCGCCGCCTCTATAATCTCTAAAGCCATATTTTTGATTAAACGTATAATCGGCGTGACCAGGGCGGAAAACGTTCATTATATTTGAGTAATCTGCTGAGTTTTGATTTTGGTTGTAAACAATAAGCGATATTGGTGTTCCTGTTGTTTTTCCCTCAAAAACACCAGATAGTATGTGTACTGTGTCACTTTCTTTTCTTTGTGTGCCAAATTTATTAGAACCAGGTTTTCTAAGGTCAAGGTCTTTTTGTATATCATTTTCACATATTTCTATTCCTGCTGGACAACCGTCTATAACTACTCCAAGAGCTTCGCCATGAGACTCACCCCATGTAGATACTTGAAAATTTTTTCCAAATATTGAGCCTGACATTTTATACCTCCAAAATGTTAAATAATAGTAAATATATATTATAACACACTATTGTAATATTTGGATACATTTAACTTGTATGGACATTAGCAAAGTATGTGATATAATTATATTAAGTTTTTATAATAGGAGGACAGAAATGAAAAAATTAATTTTGGCGTCATTTATAGCAGCAGTTTTTAGTGTAAATGCTTATGCCTCTTTTTATGTAGAGGGTGTTATAAACGCAAGCAGACCAAATCCAGCGTATAATATAAATCCTTATAATGTATCAACAATATATGGGGTGGGTGAGGGCAATAATTTTAAAATACTAACACCGCAGGGAGATATACAAATAGATTTAGATTATCCGCTTTACAGACTTAACAAGGCATATGCCGATGCCATAAAGTGTGTTGACGGAAAATGGGGAGTAGAAAGAAATGTTGGAATTAAAATATTTGACGGCAGCGAGGATTGGAGCTTATATGAAAAAGCGGCGTTTAAAAATAATAACACAACAATTTTTAAATGCTCTTTTGGCGATAACCCGCCGCGTATTTTAAATGGGGTTTCAACGCATTTTGACGTGCATACTTTTGATACTCAAAAAAAGAATATATATGACGGAATATCATTTGGCGAAAATTCTTCGGAAATACTTATGAGAATAATGAATGTGAGAAATATAAAAGACGTTGACACATTAAAAAATTATATTAAAAGTCAATACGATAATAAAACACCCATAAAATTGTTATATTTTTTAGATAAACCAATTTTTAATGAGTTTGAAGAGAGTATTCAAAAAAAATTATCATCAGTCGACCCAAACAGCGTAAGATATATTGATAAATATTGCCAAGGCATAAAAAATGACATAATGCCAAAAGCAGATACAAAATTTTTTGTTTCAGAAAATAGCGGAAACAAAAACATGGATGTGTTTTTAAGCGCTGTTAAAAACGTTAAGATATTTACATCAAAATATGAGAGAGTTTTTGTAAATGGTATTTACACTGACAATAATGGAATAAAATTTGAAATTAATTATGGCGGAGATTTGATAAGCGAGTATATAAGTTTATCTGATATAAATTTTATTAACGACAAAGAAACTGAAATTAGTTTTGATACTGGAAACGGTGTAATTAAAATGTATGTTGATTTTAGCTGTTTTAAAATTCCTGTTGAGAATATAACAGGTTTTGACTATGAGAAAACTGGTATAAGACGTGAGTGTATGGCTGAAAGAGAGCTTGTAATTCCGCCAAAAATATATGCTCTTGAAGGAACAAGCATTGATTTTAACAACTCTCGCTTAAATAATGACGGAAATCAAAACAGTATGATAATAAAAGACAGCAATTATAATATAGTATCAACTGACGGAAGACTTAAAGTTGAGGGAGAAGAAAATAAAAAATATTATGTACCTTTAGCCAACGGTGATGTTTATGATACAGAGGTAATATGTTATAAAGCTAAAGAGAACATTTTTAAAGACAAAACCATAATGTTTTTAGGCGACAGCCTTATAAATCAAGATTTATATACTAAGTTTTTTACTCAAATAGCCAAAAACGAGAATATGACTCTTATTGGTACAAGAGGGCAAGAGGGAAATGCCCATGAGGGTCGCGGGGGTTGGTCCGCATACGATTACTGCAATGAGAAAAACAAATATGGTTTTTCAAACCCATTTATGAATGAAAAAGGCGAGTTTGATTTTGGGTATTATATGAAAAACAACAATTTCGAGTCTGTTGATTATGTAATTGTAAATCTTGGTATAAACGATATTAATATTAAAGGGCACAACAGCCATGATGAAATATTGTATAATTTTTCTAAAATAGTTAAAAGTATAAAGGATTACAATAGCGATATAAAAATAGTTTGGAATACGCCTATTATGCTTTTTGGAACAGAGAGCACTGACACAGCTAAAAATGAAAGACTGGAGTTTATAAAGGATATGTATGCTCATTTTAGTGAAGAGGTTTATATATCGCCTATATATATGAATATAGACTCATTTAACGATTTTAAATTTGTTATGGCGCCAGTTGACGAGTTTAATCAAGACAGCAGTATGAAGGTTAATGACACAACACATCCTAATAATTTTGGATATGAGACTTTGGCTAAAGCGACATACGCGTTTTTACAGAGTGTTGACTAAAACTATTAAACTATTTAATAATTAAACGTGCTGTATTTAAAAAGCGCTTAAAAACTTTAATATAAAACTATCATTTGTATTTTGATTATTAAAAACACAAATGATAGTTTTTTATTATTTTAATGAAGGGTTTTATTATGGGTTAATTGCAAAAACTAATTGTATTGGTATTTATTTTATTTCACTTATAGCTTTTTTGGCAAAGTCGGTTGTTACAATATCAGTATAAGGCACACGTTTTTCAAGCTCGCCGCCGTTTTCCATTATGTCTTGTATAAGGTCAAGCGACTCTTCTTCAAAAACAGGGTCTGTTTTCCATGTGTCTTGAGAGTTATATCTTTCTATTATTTTTGTTAATGTCTCTTTGTCACTTTCGGTAAAGAAAGGTGTTATAACATCTGCTATTTCTTCGGAATTATGTTTTGACATCCAAATTTGGGCTTTATATATAGCGTTTGTAAATTTTTGTATTATTTCTGGATTTTCGGATATAAAACTCTTTCGTGCCATATAAACTGTGTATGGAACATATCCGCTCTCTGTACCAAGAGAGGCTACAACATGACCTTTTCCGCTTGCCTCAAGAGCAGACGCTGTAGGCTCAAACTCAACGGTGTAATCTCCAACATCAGCCGAAAAAGCACCAGATGTTGACTCAAATGATATATTGTTTATAATCTCAATATCTTCTTGTTTGTCAATGCCTTTTTGTTTAAGAACATACTCAAGAACCATTTCAGGCATACCACCACTTCTTCCGCCTATTAAAGATTTTCCTTTTAAATTATTCCAATCAAAATTAGGCTCATCAATACGTGATACTAAAAAGTTTCCGGCACGCTGTGTAAGCTGGCTAAATTGTTTATAATACGTAAAATTAAAGTGTTATTTTAAAAGTTTTAGTATCAAGATTTACACATATTTTTTTAATAAAATTTTGTATAATGCTGTTTTTTAAATCAATATTTATTGTGTCGTTATTTAGAATTTCTTTTACTGTAAACGAGTTATTTGGTTCTGATTTTTGGATTTTTAGTTTTAGAATATATTCTTTTTTTAAATTTAAGAGACGTTTTTTTTCGCCAGTATATTCTTCAAGCGTATCAGCTCCAGATATGTATGCTTTTTTTATAATATTAAGTTTTTTGTCAATATTTTTTAAAGCTGATTTAATATATAAAGAGTCATTGTAATTAAAATTGTTAATATTGTTTGGATTATAAAAAATATCACTGTTGTTTATTATATTATAAACAAATTTCTCGGCTTTTAATAGTGATACTGACTTTTTGCAATTTGGGCAAAGGCAAGAGTAATAACCATTGCCAGATTTTTTTAATATAAGCCTTTTATCGCAGTTTTCGCAAAAAACTAAATTTTGTATTATAGATACTATTTTTGGAGATTTTGAGTAAAAGTTATTTTTTAAACTTTGCTTTTTTAATGCTATTTTGAATGTTTCTTCATCTATAACCGGAATGTGATTTGATTTTTTAATTATGCAGTTTTCAAATAGATTTGGGTGTTTTTGGGAATGCGGAAAGTAATTATAACGAGTATAACCAATGTATACGTGGTTTGAGAGTATGTAATTTATGGTACAGGCGCGCCACTTATTGCCAAGTTTTGTAGGAATATTATTTGTGTTTAGGTAATTACTTATTTGCGAATATGAAAAGTTATATTTTGTATATAAATCAAATATACGTTTTACTGTTAAAAACTCAAACTCATTTGGAACAAGCGTTTTGTTTTGTAGTGTATAACCATATGGCGCGCGACCTATGTGTTCTCCTCTATTAGCTTTTTCAAAAAGTCCCTTTTTAACTTCATCGGCTAAATTAAGTGAGTAATATTCTGCCATTGCCTCGAGCATTGCCTCAAGTATTATTGAGAATTTATCATTTTCAAATTGTTCTGTAACACTTATAACACGTATATTACATTCTTTTTTTAAAAGTGATTTATATACAACACTGTCTTCACGGCTGCGTGCAAAACGGTCAAATTTATGAACTATTATAATTGAAAATTGCTGAGGTTTTTGTTTTGCGTCAGCTATCATTTGCATAAATGCTATACGTTTTTGAGCTGTTCTTCCGGATATACCTTCGTCTATGTATATATTGTTTTTGTTTATTGTTATATTGTTTTTTTGAGCATAATTGAATATAGCTCTTTTTTGGGCTGACGGTGAAAACTCGGTCTGTTCATCGGTAGATACTCTTATATAAGCCGCTGCTTTTATCAATTTAATCACCTATTAAAATTATTATTTGTAATAGTATGATTTAAAGTTTTGTAATATTAATATTATTAAGTATAAAACAAAAAAAGGGTCACCGAGGGGACGTGTTTTTATAATATAATTCGATTAACTTATATAAGTTTTTAATTAAAACCGGATTTTAATTGTAAGGAGAGTGATTTTTATTGGTTACAAACAAAACAGAGAATTATGGGCTTAACAAACCAGAACAAGATGATTTTTATAATGTAGATGATTTTAACGAAAACGCTGATATAATTGATGAACAATTAAAAGCGTTGTCAAACAGTATTGGAAACGCCGCACAAGAAAGCAGTTTGGATATTATTGACGAAAAAATAGGTGAAACAGGAGATACTAACGGCACTAAAACATCAGGAACTGTTTTTGGAAAACTAAACAAAGTTATAACTGATAACGAAAGTCACACGGCTATTTGGACAAGCACAAGAGCGGGATATATAGACGCTATAAACACAAACGCCTCTAATGCCTCGGCAAGAGCTGAAAACGCCAAAAACAACACTGCTACAAATAACACAGCTAAATCTGACGGAATACTGAGTCAAAAACTTAGCTATATTATAAGCAATCTTTTGGGTACTGTAAATGCCACTGGCGGAACTACAGCAGCTGGAACAGTTATGGCAAAATTAAACGCATTACTAACAAACTGGACAAGTACAAGAGCAGGATATATAGACACTATAAATACAAATGCCTCTAATGCTGCCGCAAGAGCTGAAAACGCCAAAAATAACACAGCTACTAATAACACTGCAAGTAAAACAGGTATTTTAAGTCAAAAAGAGTCTTATACTATTTCTCTTTTAGAGAACACTACATATGGGCTTAGTGCCATAAAAACAAGTATTAGTACAGTTGGAAATTTAACTCCATATGGAAAAATAGCGGCTTTTGGCTCTATTAAAGGCATAGGAAACACCACTACTAAAGGTGATGCTGTTACATACAATGGAAGATGCAAACTTATAATTACAGCTTTGCAGTCTGGAACTGGAGTAAACACAAGTTTATATATAAATATTGATGGACAAGGAGAAAAACACATAGAAAATAAAATTTTATTTGGTGGAAGTGATGTAAAAAGTTCTGGAGCAATACCTTTTGAATGTACGAAAGGTTTTAGTATTTGTGCTACAGGCACTTTGGGTATTGGCTATATAATATTGATTTAAAGAAGGTGTTATAGTGATTGATGTTGTAAAAACAGAACAATTTGTTAAAAATGGCGTGGATTATACAAGAACTTATTTTGGTGAGGATGAGGACAATATAACAGGTATTTTAGAAAAACCAACAAATGAGCCAGAATATGCAGAGCCAAAAATGACAGAGGAAGAAGAAAATGCTCTTGAAACAAGTATTAATGTTGAATATTTAGTGTGTTTGGCAGATTTGAATGTGTAAAGAAAGGATGAATTATATGACATACTCAAGACTTAAAAAATTGATTGAGAATGGAAATTATATAAAAGAGGATATTATGAATAAAATGGATGTTTTTTTAATGGCTAAAAGAATTACTAAAGAACAGTATGAGGAACTTTTGGATATGATAAAATAAAAGGGGATTTTATTATTGAGAGATATAAATATGTGTCATCCAGAATTGCAGCAAAGAGCCGAAAAACTTGTTTCAACTTGTCGCAGCAAGGGACTTTTAATTGGAATAGGCGAGTGTTTTAGAACAGTTGAAGAACAAGAAAAGCTGTATAGTAAAGGGAGAACAACACCTGGAAAAATTGTTACAAATGCCCGAGGAAATTCTTTTGGTTCTCATCATCAATGGGGTACGGCTTTCGACATATATCGTAATGACGGAAAAGGTGCTTATAACGATAGTGATGGTTTTTTTAAAAAAGTAGGTCAAATAGGTGTACAGCTTGGTCTTGAATGGGGAGGAAATTGGACAAGCCCTGTTGACAAACCTCATTTTCAACTACCTTATTGGGGAAGTGATACAAAAAAATTAAAAAATACATATATTACCCCTGATAAATTTAAACAGAGCTGGAATGACAAAGACGATAAGGAGAAAAAAATGGAGAAAATTTACAATTCAGTTTCGGAAGTACCACAATGGGGAAAGGATACAATAGAAAAATTGCTTAAAAAAGGTTATTTAAAAGGAGAAGGCGCTAATCTGGCTCTTAGTGAAACCGCAATTAAAATATTGGTTATAAACGATAGAGCGGGATTATATGATAAAATAAATTAAATTTAAGCGACCACTCATTTTATGGGTGGTTATTTTTTACGCAATATGAACAATATGGCTGAGCAAATGCTTTAGCGTAATCTTCGGCACCCTCGTTATAAACATATATTCCAGCCTCTGTTCCTAAAAGGGCTATATCTGCCGAGCCTGAAAGAAGTGCTGTCATAGATTTATCAGCTCCCTGACCCACAGAAAGCTCTATACTTAAACCTTCTTCCTCGAAGTAACCATTTTCTATTGCTACATATTGAGGAGCATAAAAAACAGAATGAACAACCTCATTTAATCTTACTTGAGTAAGCTCGTTAGTTTCATTTTTTGTACAACCAGATGCAAACGCTGTTGATATTATACAAACAGCGGATAATATAGCATTGATTTTTTTCATTGTATCGCTCCAATATTTTTTTAACAGTATATTCAAAACTAAAAATAGGGTGCGTATATTTAAAAATTTTATTTTAAAATAATTTGTTAATTTTGATAAATAATGTTATTTGAAATAAATGTAAGAGAGCATAAAAGCCAGTTTTTATATCTTTAAGAGGCAAAAATAAGAATAATATTTGACTTATGTGTATAAGCATATACTATAAAAAAATATTGGGAATGGTATTTATGAAACATAAAATAGTGGCGGCTGTAAGTACGATTGCGGCTATGATATTTATTGTGTGCATAACTATATTTGGAGAGGCTGAGTATATAACGCGTGATGATTTGAACAATACGCAAAACAGAGCTGTAATGGAAAAAATTGCTTCAATTGTGCTTAACGACTCTCAAAGGAATGATGAAATATCGCCTAATGAGATAGTAAAAGTAGACGTTAACTATGGAGATTTTAGAGGTACTGGAAATAAAGACGCTGTTATAAGTACAGATTTTGGACCAAGATACACACTTTTATCGGTATATGAGGAAAATGACGGAAAATATAATTTTGTGGGCGAAGTTGGTTTGTTTGGAGACACAGATGATTTGAGAGTTGTTTATCTTGAAAACAAAGGACAGGACACTATATTTATAGATGAGATATTTAATGATAAAATAGGGGCTTTTGAGAGAATGGATTATGACAAGGGTTTTATATGGGACAAAGCGAGTAATGGATTTGTTAATATATATAGTTATCCTGTTACTATACGTTCTGACTGGAATGCCACATGGGATACGCCAAGTATTATAACAGAACCAAGCAACTGGGAAAGACTTACACAAACAACAAAAAGTTTGCTTGAAAATGGAGATAATCCTATTATAAAAAGCACATATCATCAAGAGTATTTAGTTTCTTCTGACAATAACGCTTTAAACGTGCCTTTAAATAATACATATAATCTTGTAAAAGAAAGAGATTTGGAACGTGATTATTATTGGAATGATGAGTGGCTTTCTTTTATAATAGAAGAGAAAGTTGAAAACTCGACAGGCGAAAAAGTAGCCGTGCTTGCTTTATGGAGTGATTTACCATATTTTTTGCCGGAATATGAAAATGTTGATGAGGCAAATGATTATAATGACCTTGTTAAAATAAAAAGAAAAGACGGAAGTACGGCTATTGTAAATAAAAACACATTATCAGATGTAAAAGAAGTTAGAAAAATAAGCGGAAATGACGCTTAAAATAATTGTTTATTTTAAACATACTAAAAAACTTTTTCATATCCCAGTTATTTTGGAATATGAAAAAGTTTTTTAATTTATTATTTGTTTGTTTTAATGTATGGGTTTACATGAACCATACAGTGTTTTATATCAGGTATTTCGGTTTCTATTTTGTCGTGTACGTTTTGGGCTATTTTATGACCGTCATATACACTTATATTTCCGTTTACAGATATTTCAACATCGGCAAATATTCGTGTTCCATGTATTCTTGTTTTTATGTCGTCTATACTGCAAACACCGTTTACATTTGTTATTATATATTTTATTTTGTTTAAAATATCAGCCCCGGCTGATTTGTCTATAAGCTGATTGTAAGCCTGAATATATATTTCAACACTTACTCGTATAATCATTATACAAACAACTATTGATGCTATAGGGTCTAATATCTCTATACCTAACATAGCACCGCCTATACCAACAAGCGTGCCTATAGATGAAAGAGCATCACTTCTATGATGCCATGCGTCTGCTTTAAGAGACGGGCTTTCTATTTTATTTGCGGCTTTAACTGTGTAATGATACATCCACTCTTTTACGGCTATTGATATTATAGCCGCAATTAAGGCTAATGTGCCAGGACGGGAGAAATTTTTTAATACTATGTTTTTTATTCCGCTATATCCTATGCCTATAGCTGTAATAGCCAAAAGTATAGCTAAAAGTTTGGATACAACAGCCTCTATTTTCTCGTGACCATAAGGGTGGTCACTATCGTCAGGCTTGCTTGACATTTTCATGCCTATAATAACTGCAAATGTAGTAGCTACATCTGACAAAGTGTGTATACCATCGGCAAGCATAGCGCCACTGTTAGCTATTAAACCGGCTAATATTTTTAATAAAGATAAAATTACATTAGCTATAATAGTAATTTTGCCTACATGCGCTGTTATTTTTAGTCTTTGCTCATTTTCCATAAATTTGTCCCTCATATTATATATTTTTAGAGTTAGTAATTATAATATGTTTGAATTTTGTTTGAGTCAACACAAATTATTGTTAATTTAGTTTAACATGCTCTATATTTATTATAGACAAAAATGATTATAAAATTTTGTCCCAAAAAAAGGATTTTTTAATTATTTGAAGAATAAATATAAAGTAAGTTACTTTTTATGTTGAGTAAAAACGTTTTGTAGTGTATAATAAAGGTATAAAAACATACTTGTTAGGGGGAGTTTAATATGATAAAAATACTTGCTGGCGAAAAAGGTGAAGGTAAAACAAAAAAACTTATAGAAATGGCTAATAACGCCGGAAAAACCTCAAACGGTCATGTGGTGTTTATAGATGACGATAACAGACATATGTATGACCTGCATTATAATATTCGTTTTGTTAAAACTAATTTTACTATGGATGACCAAAAAATATTTTTTGGGTTTATATGCGGAATACTTTCACAGGATAATGATATTGAGGAAATTTATATTGACGGACTTCATAATATAGTAAAAGGTCTTGAAAGTGATGATGTTGTTGATTTTATAGCTGAAATTGAAAAACTCTCCGCCGAAAAGAGTGTTGATTTTATTTTTATAATTAGTTCAAAGGTCGATACTCTTCCAGAACAGATAAAGAAGTATGTTATATAATGAATGAGTATATATATAACAGGTATTCTGATTATTTAAAAAATAAATATGGATGCAGAGTGTACAAGCTACCTATAAGTATACCTGTATCATGCCCAAATAGAATAAATGGCTTAAAGGGCTGTACTTATTGTGACGAAAGCGGCGCCGGATTTGATAATATATCCGGCGTTTTTTCCATTGCCGAGCAGATTTATAAAAACATGGAATACATAGGCAAAAAGTATAAGGCTAAAAAATTTTCGGCTTATTTTCAAAATTTTACAAACACTTTTTTGCCGCTAAATGAGTTTGAAAAATATATACAAAGTGCTTGTGTTGATAATATAGTTGAATTATCAGTCTCAACAAGACCAGACTGTATAAAATATGAGTATCTTGACGCACTTAAATATGTAAGTAACAAATTTAATGTTGATATAACTATTGAGCTTGGGCTTCAAAGTGCCAATATACATACTTTAAACAAAATAAACAGAGGTCATGGTATAGCCGAGTTTATAGACGCTGTTATGAGTATAAAAAAATATGGCTTTAAAATATGTACACATGTTATACTTAATATTCCATGGGATGATATTTATGACTGTATTGAGGCGGCTAAAATTATAACTGTGCTTGGTGTAGATTTTGTAAAACTCCATTCTTTGTATATAGCCAAAAACACTGTTATGGCAAAGCAGTATGAAAACAAAGAATTTAATATATGTGATATTGACGAGTATACAAGACGTGTTTCGGAATTTATAAGGCATGTGTCAAAAGAACAGTATTTTGAGAGAATTGTGTCACGCCCGCCAAAAGAGAATACTATTTTTGCCAACTGGGGAAGAAGTAATTGGTATTTAAGGGATTATATAGAAAGTTACATGCTAAAAAATGGGTTTTATCAGTCTCAATTATGTAATTATATGCAGGGTAAGGCTCTTAGGCTTTTGTAAAGTTACAGTCGGTTTACAATATTATTAATAAAAAATG
>CATJUP010000069.1 GCA_949743655.1 uncultured Eubacteriales bacterium | reverse complement strand
TAAGCTAGTGACTGGAGTTCAGACGTGTGCTCCTTCCGATCTTCTTGATACCATTCCCGGTACAAAAACTGTCTCGTTGTCATTAGAAACAGCATCTGTAGCCACTTGTACAACTTCTTTGCCTCTCGCGCCTTTAAACACAAGTATTGTTGACTCGTCAACAATATTTGTAAGCATAAACAAAAGCATATCAAAACCGCCTTCGGCAAGCAAATTATCCATAAATTTACTTATATCTGGCTTTATACTCTCAAGGTCATTATTGTTCATTGATGTAATTTGACCAACACCAAAACTTGTTTTAGCGGCGTTAAACTTTTTAAAGTCAGAATAGAAAATTTCTTCGGTACTTTTTGACGCAAGGTCACTTCCCGCCGTAAACATCTCTTCAGCATATGCTTGAATATCAATTTTAGCTATCTCAGCAAGTCTTAAAGCCGTACTTTTGTCTTTTGGTGTACATGTAGGTGAGCGGAACATAAGCGTATCAGATATAATAGCAGAACAAAGAATACCAGCTATTTTTGGTTCAATTTTAATATTATTCTCGTCATACATTTCACATACTATAGTAGCTGTACAACCAAGAGGCTGATTTCTGAAAAATACTGGGTTTATGGTTTCGATATTTCCAAGCCTGTGGTGGTCTATAATCTCAGTAATTTCCGCAAACTCAATTCCGTTTACAGCCTGATTTCTCTCATTATGGTCAACAAGTATAATTTTCTTTTTTCCAGTGTTAAGGAACGACCTTCTTGAAATTTGACCTATGTACTTTCCGCTCTCGTCAATAACAGGAAAATATCTATGTCTGTTTTTAGCCATAGTTTCTTTTACATCGTTAGTAAAATCATCTATGCTAAAAGTAAGAATATCTCCCGAAGACATAAAATATTTTACAGGCATACTTTGGTTGATAAGCCTTGCTATTGTAAAAGTGTCATAAGGCGATGACATTATAATACATTTTTTCTCATCAGCGCGTCTTTTTATAATAGGTGAAACTGTACTGCTCGTACCTAAAACTATACATTTTACACCCTTTTCAATAGCAAAATACTGTGACTCAAATCTGTTGCCAAGTATAACAAGGTCACCTTCAGAAAGATAATCATCCATCATATCCGGTGTGTTAGCGCCAACAAAAACTTTTCCCCTGCTAAAATGACCATTTATATCACCTGTAATTAATTTTCCATCAAGCGTATCTAAAATATTTTTAAAAGAAGTATTAGCCTTTGACACAATGGTATTGTCATAAACATCCATATCAGACGCCGCTATGTCGCCTATAGATATAATTCCGTCAAGATAGCCTTCATCATTTGTAACCGCTAAAGTAACGGTTTCTTCTTTTTTCATTTTAAGATAAGCCTCTTTAACAGAAATATCACCGCTTATACCGTCTATTTTTTTTATCTCTATGTCACAAACTCTTGTTCTTACGTCCTCAATAAAATCAGGACATTGCATTTCAAATCTATTAAGAACATATTCCGTTTCTTTATTTATATCTCCAGCTCTCATGGCTTTATATCCGCCGCCGTTTAAAATATTTTTAAGTTCGGCATATGCTATAGCGGAACATATAGAATCAGTATCAGGACTTTTGTGACCTGTTACAATAACCTCATCTATTTTTTTCAATTTTAATCCTCCTATCAATAAAACTTTTTATAATGTTATTTTAAATCAATTTATAACAAAAGTCTACAAAAACGAAAAAATATATTGACTAATTTGTGTTTGAGTATTATTAACATCAATACAGTGTTAGCACATTAGCCTTATGAAACTTAGGGGAAAAATACAATGACTTATTAAACCGTGTATTTTTTTACAAAAAATTGAGCCTCAAACATCAGCTTGAGGCTTTTTTTCAAAGTTTTATATATTTTAAACATGAGCTAAAAATTGGCAAAACTTATATGTTTTAAGCGTCAACTTTAGATATATAGCTTATAAGGTCAACAATTTTATTTGAGTAACCCCACTCATTATCGTACCAGCTCACTAATTTAACAAATTTATCACTAAGCTGTATACCTGCTTCAGCATCAAATATAGATGTTCGTGGGTCTGTAATAAAATCGCTTGATACAACAGCGTCTTCTGTATAACCAAGTATTCCTTTCATTTCGCCTTCCGAAGCTTTTTTAACAGCGGCTTTAATCTCATCATAAGTAGCGGCTTTTTCAAGTTTACAAGTAAGGTCTACAACAGACACATCAAGCGTAGGCACACGAAAAGCCATACCTGTAAGTTTTCCGTCAAGAGCTGGTATAACTTTTCCAACAGCCTTTGCCGCGCCTGTGGAAGAAGGTATTATGTTTCCAGCAGCGGCACGTCCGCCTCTCCAGTCTTTTTTAGAAGGTCCATCGACTGTTTTTTGGGTAGCTGTTGTTGAATGTACAGTAGTCATAAGAGCTTCTACAATACCAAAATTGTCATTTATTACTTTAGCCAAAGGCGCTAAGCAGTTTGTTGTGCATGACGCGTTTGATATTATATTCATGTCCTTTTGATATTTGTCGTGGTTTACACCCATTACAAACATAGGTGCGTCTTTTGAAGGCGCCGATATAACAACTTTTTTAGCTCCTCCTTTAAAATGTGCGCTTGCTTTATCCATTGTTGTAAAAGCGCCTGTAGCCTCAACAATATATTCTGCTCCAGCCGATGCCCAGTTAATGTCAGCAGGGTCTTTTTCAGCAAATACAGTTATTTCTTTGCCATTTACAACAAGTTTTCCATTTTCTGTTTTTACATCACCATTAAATATTCCATGTATAGTGTCGTATTTTAACATATATTCCATATAATCAAGGTCTACAAAAGGGTCATTTACAGCCACAATTTGAATATCCTCTCTTTCAGTAGCCGCTCTAAGAACAAGTCTTCCTATACGTCCAAAACCATTTATACCAACTTTAACCATATTTAATTCCTCCTAATTTTATATTCTATTTAAAACAAAAATCAATTTTCGCCACGCACAAGCCCTGCTATTGAAAAAGCAACAAGCACAGCAGAAATCGCCAAAGATACACAACTTAATATCAATGTTATTATTTTCATATATACCTCCTATTTTATTTAAAATAATTAACCCCTGACTCAAATATCTTTTGGTCATTATCACTGTTAATGTTTTTATACAGCCCTTTTCCTATACGTTCAGAATGACCCATTTTTCCAAACACATGTCCGTCTGGACTTGTAATACCCTCTATAGCCATAACAGAGCCATTAGGATTATATTTTATGTTATATGTTGCGTTTTTATTATTATCTACATATTGCGTAGCTACTTGCCCATTTGATATAAGTTCGTCAATTTTGTCTTTGTCTGCTACAAATCTTCCTTCTCCATGAGATACAGGTATGGTGTGTATATCTCCAGGTTTAACACCCCAAAGCCAAGGCGAAAGATTTGACACAATTTTTGTATCAACAAGACACGAAACATGTCTTCCTATAGAGTTAAATGTAAGTGTTGGGCTTGTTTCGTCAAGGTCTCTTATTTCTCCATAAGGCACAAGACCAAGTTTTATAAGAGCTTGAAAACCGTTACATATACCAAGCATAAGCCCGTCACGGTTTTTAATAAGCTCCATAACAGCGTTTTTAACAGCCGGATTTCTAAATATAGCCGCTATAAATTTCCCCGAACCGTCAGGCTCGTCACCAGCACTAAAACCGCCCGGTATCATTATTATTTGCGCTCTTTCAATTTCTGATACCATTTTTTTAATTGATGTTTCTAACATAGGTACAGTCATATTTGTTATAACTTGTGTGGTCACATTGGCGCCGGCTTTTTCAAACGCCTTAGCTGTGTCATACTCACAGTTTGTACCAGGAAATACAGGTATAAATACATTTGGTTTAGCCACTTTAACCGCGCTTGTAACATTCTTTTTAAAGTCAAATATCTTCGTTTCAATTTTTGATGCTTGAGGCATTGTTGTTTTTGTAGGGAATACACCCTCAAGAGGCTTCTGCCAGCGTTTTAACATTTCATCAATGTCAATGTCAATATCTTTTATTGATATTGCTTCCTCATCAGTTGTTTCGCCTATTATTACAGCATCAAGCCCCATAAAATCTATAACTTTAGCGTTAGCCATTTCAAGCACAAAAGAACCATATTCTGGTTTAAAAAGAGTTTCAACATTAACATTATCGTCAAACTCAAAACCTATTCCGTTTCCAAAAGACATTTTGCTTATAGCCTCAGCTATTCCGCCTGCTTTTACAGTATGTGCCGAAACACATACCCCGCTTTCTATAACGCTATTTACAAAACCAAACATTTTTCTTACATACTCATAATCAGGTAAATTATATTTGTCTCTTTTTAAAGGAATATAAACAACAGTGTTTCCTGCTGCCTTAAATTCTGGCGATATAATATTGTTAACATTAGCAGTGTCAACCGCAAATGAAACAAGTGTAGGAGGAACATGTATATCCATAAATGTTCCTGACATACTGTCTTTTCCTCCAATAGCGGCTACTCCCATTTCAATTTGTGCCTTAAGCGCGCCTATAAGAGCTAAAAATGGCTTTCCCCATTTTACAGGATCGTTGCCTAATTTTTCAAAATATTCCTGAAAAGTAAGCCTTATATTCTCGGCTTTTCCTCCAGCAGCTACTATTTTAGCTAAAGATTCAATAACAGCATAAACGGCACCGTGGAAAGGTGACCACTTTGATATTTCTGGATTAAAACCATAAGACATAAGTGTTGCTGTTGTTGTTTCGCCGCCAACAACAGGTACTTTTGCCGCCATAACCTCTGTAGGCGTAAGCTGGTTTTTGCCGCCAAAAGGCATAAGCACTGTTGAAGCTCCTATTGTTGAGTCAAATCTTTCAACAAGCCCCTTTTGACTTGCCACATTTATATTATCCAAATTGCTAAGCCATGCTTCTTTTAAATCGTCTTTTATAAGTTTTTCATCAACACATGTTTTATCAAAATATGCTGTGCCTTCAGGCATTTTTACATATATGTCAGTTTTTTGTTTAACACCGTTTGTATCAAGAAAATCTCTTGATATGTCAACAACAGCTTTACCCCTCCATTTAAGAGTAAGCCTTCTATTATCTGTAACAACAGCTACAGGCGTAGCCTCAATATTTTCTTCTTCAGCAAAGTGTATAAATCTGTCTTTGTTATCAGCCGACACAACAACAGCCATTCTTTCCTGAGATTCCGATATAGCTAATTCTGTGCCATCAAGCCCTTCATATTTTTTAGGCACTAAATCAAGATTTATATCAAGACCATCGGCAAGCTCTCCTATAGCCACCGATACACCGCCTGCTCCAAAGTCATTGCAGCGTTTAATCATTTTGCTTACTTCAGTATTTCTAAAAAGTCTTTGCAATTTTCTTTCTGTAGGTGGATTTCCCTTTTGAACCTCCGCGCCACAAGTTTCTATCGACTCAACAGTATGTTCTTTTGATGAGCCTGTAGCACCGCCACAACCGTCTCGCCCAGTTCTTCCGCCTGTAAGTATAACAACGTCACCGGCTGTTGGAACCTCTCTTATAACATTCTCTTTTTTTGCCGCCGCTATAACAGCACCTATTTCCATACGCTTAGCTACATAATCTGGATGATATATTTCAACAACATGACCTGTTGAAAGTCCTATTTGATTGCCATAATAACTGTATCCTCTTGCTGCTCCTGTCACTATTTTTCTTTGAGGAAGTTTTCCTTTTATAGTGTCTTTAACACTAACACGAGGGTCAGCCGCTCCCGTAACACGCATAGCCTGATAAACATAAGCTCTTCCCGAAAGAGGGTCTCTTATAGCGCCTCCAAGGCATGTAGCAGCTCCACCAAAAGGCTCTATTTCTGTAGGATGATTATGTGTTTCATTTTTAAACATAATAAGCCAGTCTTCATAAACGCCGTCAACATCAACAGGCACAACTATAGAGCAAGCGTTAATCTCATCGCTTTTATCCATGTTGTTTAATATTCCTTTTTGCCTTAAAAGTTTCATGCCTATAACGGCAATGTCCATAAGGCATTTGTCTTTTTCTGTTTTGTCTGCATAAACCTCGTTACGAGCGTTTAAATAAGCGTTATACGCATCTTTAAAAGGTTCTGTGTAATATCCTTCTTCAAAATCAATATTTTGTATGCTTGTTTGAAATGTAGTGTGTCTGCAATGGTCCGACCAATATGTGTCAATAACCCTTATTTCGGTCATTGTAGGGTTTCTTTTTTCGGTATCTCTAAAATATTGCTGACAAAAAAGCATGTCTTCAATGCTCATAGCAGTTTCAAGCTCTTTTCTCAAACATTCTATACCACTTTTTTCCATGTTTATAAATCCGTCTATAACTTTTACATCTTCTGGATATTTTACAGCCATAGCCAATGTTTCTGGTTTTTCAAGAGCGGCTATTCTTGAGTCTACCGGATTTACACAATATTCTTTTATTTTCTCAAAATCCTCATCAGAAATATCTCCCTCAATAACATATATTTTAGCTACAGCTATATTTGGTCTTTCTTTTTGAGATATTATCTGCACACACTGCATAGCTGAGTCTGCTCTTTGATCGTACTGTCCCGGAAGAAACTCAACAGCAAATACTCTACTTGAGCCAAAATCATAATTCTCTTCAAAAACCATATCTACAGGCGGTTCTGAAAAAATAGTTGTTTTAGCTGTCTCAAAATCTTTATCGGATATTCCCTCAACATCATATCTGTTAAGTATCTTAATATTTGATATTCCGTCAACGCCAATATTAACTTTTATATCGTTAAGCAGGCTTTGTGCCTCAATATTACAGCCTTCCTTTTTTTCTACATAAAGACGCTTAATATTCATACTTTTTTCCCCTTTTTTAATACGACCAATAGCAATTATTAAATTAACGTTATTATTTTACCACTTAATACAAAATATGTAAAATCTTTATGCGATTAAAATTTTAAAAAAATAGATAAAAAAACATAATATTACAATAATATTTGTATCAAATTGTACAAAATTGTGTACATAAACTAAATAAATGTTACATTTCATCAATATTATTATATATAAACAAATACAAATATTTATATAAAAAAACCAAAATATTACAGCGTATTTTTAAAAATATGTTGTTAAATTAATAAATTTATGATATTTTTTATTAATAAGAGTAAAATTGGAGGAATTGAAATGTTTTTCTTTTTGGCTATACTGCCAATTAAAAAAGTAATGCGTTATAACATTGGCGGAATATGTAAAAGCTGCGGTCAAATATGCGACTACGAAGTTATAATGACCGCTAATTGTTTAAGTGTGTTTTTTATACCACTTTTTAAGTTTAGTAAACAATATTACGTAAAAACAAGCTGCTGTGAGGCACTTTTCTCACTTGATAAAAAAACAGGCGCTCTAATTTTTGCTGATAAATATGTAATTATAACCGAAGACAAATTAACACTTATAGATGATGGCTCTGTTAATAATAAAAGCTGCCCTTACTGTGGCGTTGATACAAACGACAATTTTGATTACTGCCCTAAATGTGGCAATAAATTAAAATTTTGATATAATTTTTACAGCTTACCAAAAAACATTATTACAAGCCCTCTAAAAGGGCTTGTTTATTATAATTTTAAAACTTCTCTCCTAAAACTTCAGCTTCTTTAATAGCCTTATCAATTATATCATCAGCGTTATTTTCTTCAATATCAAGCCCTTCAGCTTTTAAAATATATGTGTTCTTAATTCCTATAAAATTAAAAAGTTCTTTTGTATACTCATATCCATAATTGTTATCGCCCATATAGCCTCCGGATGTAGTTATATATAAAGCCTTTTTAGCCTTACATAAACCTTTTGGCGTGCCGTCTTTTTCATATTTAAAAGTTATGCCGCTAACTGATATATGCTCATAAAATACTCTAAGCATTGAAGGGAAACTCAAATCCCAATAAGGAGTTGCCACAATAATTGTATCAAATTTAGCAAACTCAATAGCTAAACTTATAAGCTCATCCGTTTTTCTTTCCGAAACCTCAATATTTCTTCTCTCAATCATATCACTATTAAACGGCTTTAAATTAAGCTCATCAAGTATTATTTCTTTAAGAACACAGTCCTTTTTTGACTCCATATATTTTTTAATAAAAAAATCACTTAATTTATAAGTTCTTGATACATTTTTTCCTCTAATACATGAATTTACAAATAAAATATTTTCTGCCATATACAGTACCTCCATAAACATAATTTTAAACAAAACTACTTTTTAAATTTATAAAAAAGCATAGGAAAAACTTTTTCGGAATAATCTAAAAGCGAATACTCTCCATTACATATACACCAGTCATACAAAAAAGCTCTCTCACACATTGCGTATATTTTTACTATCTCGTTTACAGATATATCATCTCTTATTTGTCCTCTTTTTTGTCCCTCATTAACAATTTGTTTTAAAACCTTGAAATAAATTCTGTTATGGTCAAGCAGATGTTTCTCTCCTTTAGTTACAAGCTGAGAAGAGTAAAGGCTTGCTAAAAGGTCAAGAGATATGCTATTATCAATCATTTTAAACAGTTCTTTATTAAGATACATAAGTTTGTCAAAACTATTCATATTTTTGTCAATTACATTCATAAGCTCTTGATATTTTTCGTCAAATAATATTGACAGTGAGCTTAAAAGAGAATCCTTGCCTTCAAAATAGTGATAAAAAGAACCTTTTGATGTTTCGGACTTATATATTATTTCCTCAATAGTTGTATCGTCATACCCTTGTTCATAAAAAAGTTCCCATGCCGCCGAAATTATACGCCCTTTTGTATTTCTTGAGTTTTTTTTGCCCATATAAGTACCTCATAATTAATAATACTTTTTTCCAATAAATGTATTTTAACATAAAGTTATATACTTTTACAAATATAAAAATCTTGATTTTTGGGGCTTTTAAGTTATAATAAAAATGTTACACATAAAATAATGCAAGGAGTGATTGTTTATGCCATTTTGGATATATATAACACTTATGGATTTAATTATACCTGTCACAATGATATTTTTTGGACTTATGTTTTCTAAAAGAGTTCCAAAAAAAATAAATAGACTATATGGTTACAGAACAGCTATGTCCACAAAAAATATGGACACATGGGAATTTGCCCATAAATACTGCGGCAAGTTTTGGTACAGAATAGGTTTTGTTACATTGCCTTTGCCAATTATAGTTATGCTGTTTTTTATAGGTAAAGATGAAAACACAATTAGTTTTGCCGGAGGTGTTATATGTATTATAGAAACATTTACACTAATTATAGCATTTTTCGCTACAGAAATAGCGCTTCACAAAAATTTTGATAAAAACGGAAACAGAAAAATAAACACATCAAAGAAAGGAAATTAACACATGCCCTCAAATGAAATTACTAACTCTATAAACAAAAGGCGTATATTTGGCATTATATCTCACCCTGACGCCGGAAAAACAACTCTTACAGAAAAACTTCTTCTACATGGCGGTGCCATACGTCAAGCCGGTACTGTAAAAGCCAGAAGAAACTCAAAATTTGCCACTTCTGACTGGATGGAAATAGAAAAACAAAGGGGAATATCCGTAACTTCATCTGTAATGCAGTTTGAATATGACGGAAAAGTTGTATCTATAATGGACACCCCCGGGCATAATGACTTTGGCGAGGACACATATAGAATACTCACATCTGTTGACAGTGCTGTAATGGTTATAGACGCCGCTAAGGGTGTTGAAACTCAAACCAAAAAACTTTTTAAAGTCTGCTCTATGCGAAAAATACCAATATTTACATTTATAAATAAATTAGACAGACAAAGCCGTGACCCATTAGAGCTTATGGAAGACTTAGAAAATGCCCTTGGTTTGCCTTCAACACCAGTAACATGGCCTATAGGCAATGGCATTACATTTGAGGGAGTTTATGACATAGTTAAAAATCGTGTTCACATATATAGAAAAGAAATAACAATAAATTTAGGCGAAAACGGAGTTTTTGGCGATGAGCTTGAAGGAAAAATAGACCCTACAAATCTTCAAATACTTAGAGATGAAATAGAGCTTGTTAAAGGCGCTGGAAATGATTTTGATATTGAACTTATAAAAAGCGGTTTGCTTACACCTGTATTTTTTGGCACGGCGCTTGCCGATTTTGGAGTAACTGAGTTTTTGGAACACTTTTTAGAATATTCGCCCGCTCCTGGAGCAAGAAAAACAACAAAAGGAGAAGTTTTACCAACAGATGAGTTTTTTAGCGGGTTTATATTTAAAATTCAAGCAAATATGAACCCTGCCCATCGTGACAGATTAGCTTTTTTAAGAATTTGTTCTGGTACGTTTGAAAGAGGAATGACAGTAACTCTTTCAAGAACTGGAAAACAAATGAAAATAAGTCAATCCACAATGCTTATGGCAAACGAGCGTGAGACTGTTGACACTGCCATAGCTGGAGACATAATAGGAATATACGACACAGGCAATTACCAAATAGGCGACACACTTACAACATCAAAAAACAAACTGTTTTTTGAGCCCTTGCCTACATTCCCGCCGGAACTCTTTATGAGAGTTCACCCTATAAATTCGCTTAAAGCTAAACAGTTTCAAAAAGGTGTTATTCAACTTGCCCAAGAAGGCGCTATACAAGTTTACACAAACCAATACAACGATGTAATACTGGGGGCTGTTGGAGAACTTCAATTTGAGGTTTTTGAGTATCGTCTTAAAAACGAGTACAACTGCGATATAAGAATGGAGAGTCTTGATTTTAGTGTAGTACGTTGGGTAAATAACAAAAATATTGTTCTTGAGAAATTAAAAGAATATGAAAGTTCCAGAACAACACTTGTTTTTGACCATTTTAAACGCCCTCTTTTGCTTTTCTCAAACCAATACACACTTGATAACTTTGCCGAAAAGCACAAAGAATTAGAGCTTATAGAGGCTCTTGATGTTGAAAGTGAGGTTGAATATTAATGGCTGTAATTGTAAGCGCATGCCTTTTGGGTTTGTGCTGCCGTTACGACTGCAAAATAACCAAAAACGAAAACGTTCTTTCTTTTATAAAAAATGAGACTGTAATACCTGTGTGTCCCGAGCAGTTAGGCGGACGCCCTACCCCACGGAAACCAGTAGAAATACTAAACGGTAAAGTAATAGAAAAAAACGGTACTGACCACACAGACGAGTTTTTATTAGGAGCTGAACAGACTCTTAAAATAGCTAAACTAAACAACATTAAAACAGCCATACTAAAAAGCAAAAGTCCTTCTTGCGGTTTTGGAAAAATTTATGATGGTACTTTTTCAAAAACACTTATTAACGGCAATGGTATTACAGCCGAGCTCTTAAACCAAAATGGCATTGAAATAAAAAACGAAAATGAAATATAACCTTTTTCCTTTCTTGAAAGAAAGGAAACTAAAGAACTTTCAAGCGGAAACTTCGTTTCCTTAAAAACATTAATTTTTCCAAAAAATTTGAGGCACGTAAACAAAAAAATCTTTTTCTTTTATTAAAACAAATTAAACGAAAGAACTTTCAAACAAAAACTTAATTTATCCAAAATCACAATGCTATCAAATTTTAAGCAATTTATAAAATTTGATAGCATTATTTATTAATACATACTGCTAAAACTTGTTTCACTACACTTTATTAAAAATAAATATTTTAAAACAAAAAATATACTTCTCCCAAAAATTTGTAAAATAAGAGCATATATTACATTTTATACAGTTTGTATATAACTTTAATTTGTATAACAAATACATATATGTTATAATACCTTTGTTTTATCATTAACTATTTATGAAAGGGGTTATTTTATGAATTGCGAAAGCCAAAAAGTAAAAGGTATAATATTTTCGCTTTTAGGCGGTTTTTTTTGGGGATTTTCGGGAGTATGCGGGCAATATCTTTTTAATTTTAAAAATACAAACACCGAGTGGCTTACATCTGTAAGAATGCTGTTTGCTGGAATTATTATGGTAATAATAGCGCTAATAACTCAAAGAGAAAATGTTAAATGCATACTTAGTGACAAACGTGACAGAATTGTACTTGTGTTATTTGGTGTTGTTGGTCTTATGACATGCCAATACTCATTTTTTGCTTCTGTGGCTGAGTCAAACGCCGCTACGGCTACCATACTACAGTATTTAGGTCCAGCTCTTATAATGATATATATGTGTATACGCGCTTTAAGACTTCCTACTCCGCGTGAGTTTATGGCGGTTATACTTGCAATGTTAGGTATATTTGTTTTAGCCACACATGGCGATATACATAATTTAGCAATATCCCCTCTTGGGCTTTTATTAGGCTTTATATCAGCTGTCACTTTGGCACTGTATACCGTTATGCCTGTAAATATAATATCTCGCTGGGGAAGTGTAACTGTTACAGGTTTTGGAATGTTAATAGCTGGTGTTGTATTTACAATAATTGTAAGAGCGTGGAAAATACCGCAAAATATAGATATGCCAACATTAATAGCAACAATAGCTATAGTTATTTTTGGCACAGTAATACCATTTACGCTCTATCTTCAAGGTGTAAGCTATATAGGCGCTCAAAAAGCGAGCGTACTTGTATGTATAGAGCCTGTATCATCAACAATAATGTCTGCTTTTTGGCTTAAAAATAAATTTACGTTAATGGATATTTTAGGTTTTTCACTTATAATAATAACAG
>CATJUP010000068.1 GCA_949743655.1 uncultured Eubacteriales bacterium | reverse complement strand
TTTTTTGTACTTAAATTTAAGGAGGTGTTTTATATGTCTTTGATAGATGTAAACAATTTAACTTTTGGTTATGACAAAAGTACAGAAAATGTTTTTGAGAATGTGAGTTTTAAAATTGACACGGATTGGAAATTAGGTTTTGTTGGAAGAAATGGAAGAGGAAAAACAACATTTTTAAATTTGTTGTTGGGAAAATATGAGTTTAAGGGAACAATAAGTCACTCGGTTAAATTTGAGTATTTTCCATATGAGGTTAAAAATAAAAATAGAAACACTATAGATATATTTTATGATATATGCCCAAACTGTGAAAAATGGGAATTTATGCGCGAAATATCATTGCTTGATGTTGACTGTGATGTTTTAGAGCGTCCTTTTTGTAGTTTGTCTAATGGGGAACAGACAAAAATACTGCTTGCAGCACTGTTTATAGTATCAAATAATTTTTTGCTTATTGATGAACCAACAAACCATTTAGACGAGGAAGCCCGTTTGGCTATATGTAATTATATAAAAAATAAAAAAGGGTTTATATTAGTATCTCATGACAGAAAACTGCTTGATGTTTGTGTAGACCACATTTTGTCTATAAATAAAACTAACATAGATATACAAAAAGGAATTTTTTCTTCTTGGTTTAATAACAAAACAATGCGTGATAATTTTGAGCTTAACGAGAATGTATAATTAAAAAAAGAAATATCAAAACTGCATAAAGCCTCAAAACAAGCTGAGGGGTGGTCTAATACAGCCGAGAAAGGGAAATATATTTCAAATAAAACTGATAATTCTAAAATAGACAGGGGTTATGTTGGGCATAAAGCCGCCAAAGTAATGAAACGTTCTAAAAACATTGAAAAAAGAAAAGAGAGAGCTGTAGAACAAAAAACAAAACTTTTGCACAATATTGAAAAATATAGTCCACTTATATTATCTCCTGTTGAATTTGTAAAAGACAGAATTGTTGAGGCAAAGAACATATCTTTATTTTACGATGACAAAAAAGTATGTGAAAATATAAATTTTGACATTAAAAACGGCGACAGAATAGCTGTTTGTGGCAAAAACGGAAGTGGAAAATCAAGTATTTTAAAACTATTATGTGGAAAAGATATACATTATAAAGGCGATTTATATATTGGCAGCGGGGTTAAAATATCTTATGTTTCGCAAAGCACTGATGGACTTTGCGGTAATTTATCAAACTTTGCCGAGTACAATAATGTGGATGAAAGTTTATTTAAAACGGTTTTAATAAAACTTGATTTTTCGAGAGAGGAGTTAAACAACGATATTTCTAATTTTAGTGCAGGGCAAAAAAAGAAAGTTTTAATAGCAAAAAGCATTTGCGAAAGAGCTAATCTGTATGTATGGGATGAACCTCTTAATTTTATTGACATATTCTCAAGAATACAAATTGAAAATGTAATTTTGGAATACTCACCCACAATTATATTTGTAGAGCATGACGCTGCTTTTAGAGAAAAAATAGCTACCAAAATTGTGAGTATATAGAATATATAAATATGTATTTGTTGATTGAAATATAACATTGTTGTATAATTGATTTTGATTAAATTATTAAATGAGGTACATTAATGAATAAAAAAGTTTTGGAAACACTTGAGTATAATAAAATAATTGATAAACTTGTTGGTTATGCTGTTTCGCCTATGGGAAAAGAAATGGCGGCGGAATTGCGTCCTTCTAACATATTAAGCGATATTGAACTTTGGCAAAATGAGACTTCAGAGGCAGAGACAATGCTTTTTAGAAAGGGTTCAATTCCTCTTGGGGGCGCTAAAGAAATACGACCTTTTATAAAAAGGCTTTCTATGGGCGGAGTTTTGGGTATAGCCGAGCTATTAAATTTGGGTGAGTTTTTATATGCTTGCCGAAGAGTTAAAAATTATTCTAAAAATGAGAATAAATCCGAAAATTATGTTACTATAGGTCCTATGTTTGAATTAATTGTAGAACTTCCTAAAATTGAAAGTGAAATAACAAGGTCTATAATATCTGAAACAGAGGTTTCTGACGATGCCTCGATAGGGCTTAGAAGTATAAGAAGGGAAATAGCGGTTTCAAACGACAGAATAAGAGAGCATCTTAATGGTATAATTAATTCACAAACTTACAGAACAATGCTACAAGATTATGTAATAACTATAAGAAACGACAGGTATTGTGTTCCGGTTAAAAGTGAATATAGAAACAGTTTTGGCGGAATGATACACGACCAGTCAAATACAGGCTCTACATTGTTTATAGAGCCTTTAAGTGTTGTTCAGCTTAATAATAAAATAAAAGAACTACGTATTAAAGAAAATGAGGAAATAGAAAAAATACTCCAAAAACTTTCAGCGTTAGCCGCTGAGAATATTGATGTTATAGAGTCAAATTTGAATATAATAACAAAACTTGATTTTATATTTGCCAAAGGTCAGTTATCTATATCAATGAAAGGTACAAAAGCTATTTTTAATAACAAAAAACACATAAATATTAAAAAAGCCAGACACCCTCTTTTAAACAGTGACAGTGTAGTGCCTATAGATATATATATAGGAGAAGATTTTACAACGCTTTTGATAACAGGACCAAACACGGGTGGAAAAACAGTTGCGCTTAAAACTCTCGGACTTTTTCAGCTTATGGGGCAGGCGGGATTACATATACCGGCTTTTGATAACTCAAAATTGGGGGTTTTTGACGAGATTTTTGCTGATATAGGTGACGAGCAAAGTATAGAACAAAATTTAAGCACATTCTCGGCACATATGAAAAACACGGTTTATATACTTAATAATGTTACCGATAATTCTCTTGTGCTTTTTGATGAGTTGGGTGCTGGAACAGACCCTGTTGAAGGCGCGGCGCTTGCTATGAGTATAATACAAAGTCTTAAAGAAAGGAATATAATAACAGCAGTAACAACGCATTACAGCGAACTTAAAGTATACGCTCTTTCTACAAATGGTGTTGAAAACGCAAGCTGTGAGTTTGACGTTGAGTCTTTAAAGCCAACATACAGACTTTTAACTGGAATACCAGGTAAAAGCAATGCTTTTGCTATATCCAAAAGGCTTGGGCTTAATGACGATATAATTGAGGGAGCTAAAAAATTTATAGGCAAAGAAAATGTTAAATTTGAGGACGTTATAACAGATTTGGAAATAAGCAGGCGCTCGGTTGTTATTGAACAAGAAAGAGCCGAGCAGTATCGTATTGAGGCTGAGAAACTTAAAAATGATTTTGAAAGGCAAAAAGAAAAAACAAGACAGCAGAAAGAAAAAATACTTTCGGATGCGCGTGAACAGGCGAGAATGATTTATCAAAAAGCCAAAGAAGAGGCTGATGCTATAATAAAACAAATGAACCGTGATGCTAAAAACAGGGCTAATCAGGAAAAAATGAACACGAGCCGAAAAATGATAAAAGAAAAACTATCAAACGCTGATAGTGAAATTTCTAAAATTTTGGCTAAACGAAAAAAACAACATAAAACGCCTGTTCAAATAAATGTGGGAGATAGAGTTTATATAATATCTTTTGACCAGCATGGAATTGTTGTATCTATACCAGACGAAAATAAAAATGTTATGGTTCAAATGGGTACTATAAAAATGCAAATACCTTTAAGTGAAATAGTTATAGATGAAACTTCGGAATTTGAAAATAAAACACAAACAAATAAGTATAAAAACACTCAAAGAAGAATTATTTCTCCTAAATCAATGACTGTGAGCACTGAAATTGACTGTCGTGGTCAAACTGTAGATGAAGGAATAGGAAACATAGACAAATATATAGATGATGCCTTTATGGCGGGTTTAAAACAGGTGACAATTATACATGGAAAGGGAACAGGTGTTTTAAGAGAGGCTGTACAAAGATATTTATCTAAAAACCCTAATGTAAAAACATATAGATATGGAAAATATGGAGAAGGAGAAATGGGAGTTACTATTGTTGAACTTAAAAATTAAGGAGGTAATTTAATTGGCAAATAGACAAAAAGTATTAATAGTTGACGATGATGAGCATATATCAGAGCTTATATCTCTTTACCTTATAAGAGAAGGTTACGATACAAAAGAAGTTCACGATGGCAAAAGCGCTGTTGAGGAGTTTGTGCATTATAAGCCAGAGCTTATAATGCTTGATATAATGCTGCCTTTAAAAGACGGCTATGAGGTATGTAAAGAAATCAGAAAAACAAGTAATGTGCCTATTATAATGCTTACTGCTAAGGGAGACACTATAGACAAAGTTCTTGGACTTGAACTTGGTGCGGATGACTATATTGTAAAGCCTTTTGAGCCTAAAGAAATGATTGCAAGGGTAAAAGCGGTTTTAAGAAGATTTGATGTTAAAAGTCCAAAAGAGAACTCAAAAGTGCTTGAATTTGAGAATATAGAAATAAATATAGAAAATTACACTGTAAAGTATCATGGGGAGTTTTTGAGTTTTCCTCCTAAAGAATTTGAGCTTTTGTACTTTTTAGCTAAAAGACCAAATCAAGTATTTACAAGAGACCAGCTTTTGGACAAAATATGGGGCTAT
>CATJUP010000067.1 GCA_949743655.1 uncultured Eubacteriales bacterium | reverse complement strand
TAACACAGAACTCAACAATATATAAATATTGTTTTTATAACAAATTTATTGTAATTGAAAAAATAGAGCTTTTGTGGTACTATTACTGTCTCTTATACACATTATTGTTCAGGCTAATAATTATATAGAAAACAATTATCAAAACAGCAATTTATCTTTAAGTGAGATAGCGGATTATTTAGACATTAACAAATCTTATTTAAGCACGTTATTTAATGAAAAACAAAACATAAGTTTTACTGATTACACCAACAGTATAAGAATAAAAAATGCCCGTTATATGCTTACAAACACAACTCTATCAGTAAACGATATAAGCATTAAAACCGGTTTTAACACAGTACAAAACTTTATTAAAGTATTTAAAAAACATGTCGGTATGACTCCCGGGCAGTACAGAAAAAATAATCAGCAGCGCTAAATGCGTTGTTGATTTTTTATTAATACTTATTTTAAAAATTAATTAAAAATTGGAATTAATAAATTTTTGATAATTATATGGTTTTTGTACGATTTACAAAAAAAATTAAATACTATACAATTTTCTAAAAAGGGATGTATTAAATATGCGTAAAATTTTGATACTAACAGCCATTTTTATAATTGCTCTTTTTGGCTGTTCCAAAAACGAAACAACAAAAAGCACTGTAAATACCACAAATAATAACGATAAAAAGATAATACTAAAATTTGCTTCTACACTAAGCGAAGATATGAATTCGATTAAAGTAATTAAAAATTTAGCTAAAAATGTTTACGACAAAACAGACGGCAAAGTTGAAATTCAAATTTATGCTGACAGCTCTTTAGGTGACCAAAGCGATTATTTTAAAGGAATTCAAATGGGTACTGTTGAGATGTGTCTTGTAGCCGCCACTGTTCCCGAATATTTAGACAACCACTTTTCAATATTCGGCTGCCCTGGATTATTTGAAAATGCAGAAGAGTTTAATAATTTTTATCAAACTGATGAGGCTCAAGAAATTTTTGAGAATTTTAGAAAAAATAACCACATACGAGTTATTGGCGTTTATCATGAAGGTATACGTGATATTTGGGTAACTGATAAAGAAATTCACTCAGTTGATGATTTCGCCGGTCTAAAACTTAGAGTACCAGATGTTGCCATGAGTATTAAAAAATTTAGGGCTTTAGGTGTAAACACAATATCAATGGCGCTTAGCGATGTATACACTGGTCTTCAAAGTGGCGCTATACAAGGAATAGAAAACAATGTTGAGATAATTATAGGAAACAATTTACAAGATTTAATCAAATATCGCATAAAAACAAACCACACATACTCAATGCTTCTTTTTATGGTTACTGAAAATGCTTTAAATGCTATGGATATACAAACTAAAAATATTTTTATTGAATGCGTTGAAAAAAGCAATAAAGAAGCGTTTGAGAGCTATAAAATCAGTCAGCAAGAGGCTTATAAAGCAGCGGAGGAAGCGGGTATAATAACTATTGAACTCAATTTTGAAGAAAAACGCAAAATGGATGAGATATGGCATAGTGTTACAAAAGAGACTATTGACGGAATATTTCCTGAAACAATATATGATGTAATTGAAAACTGCAAGCAATAAAAATTTATTATAAACAAATTAAGAAAGGAAGAGAGAAATGAAAAAAGCAAAAAAAGTTATAACACTTGCCACTGTATCAGCTTTGACATTGGGAACGTTTTCAACAGCGTTTGCTGGAAGCTATGTGGTACAAAAAGGCGATTATCTTTCAAAAATAGCGCCAAAGTTTAACACAACATGGAGAGAGCTTGCTAATATCAATAAGCTCGAAAATCCTAATGTTATTTTCCCAAATCAAGTTCTTAAAGTCCCAGATTTATCGTCATCAGTTGTTGAAAACATTAATAACACTCAAAGTTCTGCTTTAACCTCACTTAGTGTAACAACAATGGATAATAAAACAATTACTCCAGCGTTTTCACCAGATGTAAAAGACTACTCAATTACAGTGCAAAGTGATATTTATGGTATACTTATAAATCCTGTTGCCAAAAATAACGCCAATATTACTGTAACGGCGGCTATTACACCTGGCGCTTATGGCGAGGAAGATAAAGCCGAGCCTATTGTTATTGAAAAAAGCGAAAATGGATATATTATTCCTCTTACACAAACATATGAGGGATATGACAGTCAGTTCACTCAAAATGTGGCTATAGATGTTAACGACTCAAATAGTAAAACTACATACAATCTAAAAATAACAAGAGAAAATGACAGCGATGTTTACTCTTTATTTAAACAAGAGACATTTAAGGCTGCTGACGGCACAAATATTGAATATAACATTTATATTCCTTCCAATTATGACTCCTCAAAAAAATACCCTGTTGTTTTAGCTCTTCATGGCTCAGGTCAAATGGAACAGTCGGCTGACATGATACTTAAAAGATACCAAATGGCTACAGTATTTGCCAAAGATTCTGAAAAAGGAATTAATCAGTGTATAGTTGTAGCTCCTCATGCTACTTTTGACTGGTCAGTATCTCCAGAAAGTCTTGATATAGATAATCCTACTGGTGAGTTATCAGCCGAGGGGCAAGCTGCTTATGAACTTATACAAGAGCTTAAAACAAAATATAGCATTGATGCCTCACGTGAGTATATTGTTGGCTTATCAATGGGCGGACATGGTACAATGGCTATGATTTATAATTATCCATATGAGTTTGCTGGAGTAGCGTTTACTTGTGCAAGTTTTACAAATGATGGTGTAATTAATTATGACAATTATGTTCCTATGAGCGGAAGAATTTATATTGGTCACGCTGAGGACGATACAGTAATTCCTTATGCCGATGGACAGGATATTATGAAAAACTTTGACTCTAAAAATATAAGCTATGAGTCAAAAATATACCCTTCTGGCACGTTCTTCTATCCTTCGGCGCATTTCTCATGGGTGAAATTTTTTGGAGATAAAGACGTAAGAGATTGGTTATTCTCAAAAACAAGACAAACGGAACAATCTGAAAACTCAAATTTATCACTTAGCTCTTTTGATGTAACAACAATGGATAATAAAACAATCACTCCAGCGTTTTCACCAGATGTAAAAGATTATTCAATTACAGTACAAAGTGATATTTATGGTATACTTATAAATCCTGTTGCCGAAAACAATGCCAATATTACTGTAACGGCGGCTATTACACCTGGCGCTTATGGCAAGGAAGATAAAGCCGAACCTATTGTTATTGAAAAAAGCGAAAATGGATATGTTATTCCTCTTACTCAAACATATGAAGGATATAACGATGAGTTTGTGCAAAACGTAACTATAGATGTTAGCGACTCAAATAACAAAGAGTCATATCATTTGACAATAACAAGAGAAAATGACAGCGATATTTATTCTTTATTTAAACAAGAGGCATTTAAAGCCGCTGACGGCACAAATATTGACTACAATATTTATGTACCTTCTAATTACGACTCCTCAAAAAAATACCCTGTTGTTTTAGCTCTTCATGGTTCTGGTCAAATGACTCAGCCTGTTGACATGATACTTAAAAGATACCAAATGGCTACAGTATTTGCTAAAGACTCCGAAAAAGGAATTAATCAATGTATAGTTGTAGCTCCTCAGGCAAAAGAGCAATGGAATGTAACAGAAACTATTGATGGCTCTACATATCCTACAGGAGTACCTTCTGCAGAAAACGAGGCTGCTTATGAGCTTCTTCAGGAAATTAAAAACAGTTACAGTGTTGACAACAATAGAATTTATATTACAGGTCTTTCAATGGGCGGTATGGGTTCATTAACAATGGTATACAATCACCCTGACGAGTTTGCGGCTATGGTAGCTGATGCCGCGAGAGATTTCTCAAAACCAGAAAATATTGATTATTCTGTTTTTAAGTCTTTAAGTGGAAAAATTTATTATTTCCATGCCCAAGACGACCCTACATGTTCTTTTGAAAGTGGAAAGTCATTTTTGGATAATTTAACAAAAGCTGGTATTGAGTATAAATCATCCATATACCCTTCTGGTACATTCTTTTATCCTTCGGCACATTTCTCATGGGTTCCTTGCTACGCTAATACCGAAATGAGAAATTGGCTCTTTGAACAAACAAAATAAAATATTAACTTTTTTATAAAGTTTAATATAATTTCTCCTTAAAAAACACCAATAACTATAAAATAGCTATAGGTGTTTTTTTATTTGTATATGCTGTTTTACTTATACCTGCGCTAAAAGTTAAAGTTCTTTCGCTTTCTTTCAAGAAAGGAAGGACTTTTGACACATTTAACTTGGCATTATTATGCCTATTTTAAAACAAAATTAATTTTTAAAACTGTGTATAGGCGCTGGTATTCTTCCGCCTCTGTTTATAAAGTCTTTGCATGAGTATCTATTTACAGGCATAATAGGCGCGTAACCAAGTAAACCACCAAACTCTACCATTTCGCCAACGCCTTTGCCTATTACTGGTATAAGTCTTACAGCCGTTGTTTTGTTGTTTACCATTCCTATTGCTGCCTCGTCTGCTATAATACCGGATATTGTTTCAGGCGGTGTATCACCTGGTATAGCGAGCATATCCAAGCCAACAGAACATACACATGTCATAGCCTCAAGTTTTTCAAGAGTAATAGCCCCTATTTTAGCTGCCTCTATCATGCTGTTGTCCTCGCTTACTGGTATAAAAGCTCCGCTTAAACCGCCAACATAAGAACTTGCCATTACCCCGCCTTTTTTTACATTATCATTAAGCATAGCCAATGCCGCTGTTGTTCCTGGCGCTCCTGCCATTTCGAGCCCCATTTCTTGAAAAATTTCAGCTATTGAGTCGCCCACAGCCGGCGTTGGGGCAAGCGATAAGTCAATTATACCAAAAGGTGCGTTAAGTCTTTTAGATGCTTCTTGCGCCACAAGTTGACCAACTCTTGTAATTTTAAAAGCGGTTTTCTTTATAGTTTCGCAAAGAGTCTCAAAGTCCGCCCCACGCGCTTCTTCAAGCGCTTTTTTTACAACACCTGGTCCGCTTACTCCAACATTTATAACGCAGTCTTTCTCGCCAATACCGTGAAAAGCTCCTGCCATAAAAGGATTGTCCTCAACGGCATTGCAAAAAACAACAAGTTTAGCACATCCAAGACAGCTATTGTCTTTTGATAACTCCGCTGTCTCTTTTATAATATGTCCCATTTTTTTTACAGTGTCCATATCAATACCATTTCTTGATGTGCCCACATTTACTGAAGAGCACACAAAATCTGTCTCGGCTAAAGCCTGTGGTATTGAGTTTATAAGTATTTCATCACTATGAGTACAGCCTTTATGAACAAGCGCCGAAAATCCACCTAAAAAATTTACCCCAACAGCTTTAGCCGCCTTATCAAGCGTTTTGGCTACAGATACATAACTATTTGTGTTGCATCCTGCTGCCGCTAAAGCTACAGGTGTTACCGAAATTCTTTTGTTTACTATTGGTATACCCAACTCAAGCTCAAGCTGTTTGCCAATTTTTACTAAATCTTTAGCTTTTGTCGTTATTTTATTATAAATCTTCTCGTTAAATTTATTTATGTCACTGTCAGCGCAGTCTAAAAGACTTATTCCCATTGTAATTGTACGCACATCAAGGTTCATATATTTAATCATAGAATTTGTTTCTTGAATTTCACCTCTTGAAATCATATAAATTCCCTCCCATTATATTCTGTGCATACAATCAAAAATAGACTCTTGCTGTATTCTGATTTCAACATTAAGCTCATCGCCAATTTTTTTGAGTCCTTCTGCTATATTTTCAAAAGGAATAGTGCTTTTTTCAATATCCACAATCATAAGCATATTAAAATAGCCTTTCACTATAGTCTGAGAAATATCAAGTATGTTAATTCCATTTTCAGAAAGGTAAATACACACCTTAGCTATAATACCCACTCTGTCATTGCCTAAAACAGTTATAATGCAGTTCATTATTTATTCCTCCCGTGTTTAATTTATATCCTCATTCCACCCTTTTGGCGGTCTTGGACCATAAAATTGATAATAATCTGTTTTTATTCTTCCGTTAAACAATTTTCGTTTTGCGTCAGCTTTTTTTCCAAAAAGTTTCTCAAAATATTCCATAGAAGTAATTACATAAGAAGACCATGTTTGATTAGTCGCCATAATTTTACCTAATGTTTTATAAAGTTCCTCTACAATTTTAAGCTCGCCTATACGCTCTCCATAAGGTGGGTTTGTAATCATACAACCATAATCCCCCATAAGAGTCACGTCTTTTAAAGGCTTTACCTCAAAAGTTATACAGTCATCAACACCAGCTTTCTCGGCGTTTTGTTTGGCTAACTCTATAGCATCAGGGTCTATATCACTGCCATAAATAATAGTATTAACATTATAATCTATAGCTTTGTATGCCTCAACCCTTATAGCTTTAAATATATCTTTTCCTACTCTTTGCCATTGTTCACAGGCAAAAGAGCGATTAAGACCTGGCGCTATGTTTCTGGCTATCATAGCCGCCTCTATAGCTATTGTACCTGAGCCACACATTGGGTCAAGAAGTATTCTGTTTTTTCTCCAATAACTTAAGTCGAGCATTGCAGCAGCAAGTGTTTCTTTTAAAGGGGCATCCATTGCGTTTTGTCTATATCCTCGTTTATGAAGGCTTGCCCCCGTGGTGTCTATAGTAATAGTTGCTATATCGTTTAATAACGCCACTTGTATAGTATAATCAGCTCCTGTCTCGTCAAACCAATCAACATTATATTTAATTTTCAGTTTTTCAACAACAGCTTTTTTTACTATAGCCTGACAGTCTGGCACACTATGTAAAGTTGACTTTACCGATTTTCCTATAACAGTAAATTTTCCGTCAACCGGAATCCAGTCTCCCCAGTTAAGCGCCTTTACACTCTCAAAAAGGCTATCAAAAGTAACAGCTTTAAACTCTCCTACTTTTATAAGTATTTTACTTGGAAATCTCATCCATATATTGGCTTTAGCTATGTCGCTCTCATCGCCGTCAAACTCAACTTTTCCATCAAAAGCCTTTATATTTTCAAAACCCAGTCTTTGTGCCTCGCGCTTTATACAGCTCTCAAGACCAAATGTTGATGTAGCTATAATACGTATATTTTTCATTTAACCACCGTTTCTGTAAGCCAAAACCCACTTATTTTATTAATAATCCATACCATTTATTAAAATTCGTTATACTAAAAAATAATTATTATATAGGTAAAGCATGACCTTTTTGTTTTATTATGTCTATAATATAATCCACATATTTTTCGCATATATCTTTGCTTTCAGCCTCTACCATTACCCTTATAACAGGTTCTGTACCGCTTTCTCTTAAAAGTATTCTTCCGTCAGAACCAAGTTTGTCAGATACCTCTTTAACGGCTTTTTGTACATATTCATCATCTTTAGCTTGTTTTTTGTCTTTAACTTTTACGTTTTTAAGTATTTGAGGATAAATTTTTACAGGCTCGGCTAATTTACTCATAGGTTTTTTAGACTCAATCATTACTTCCATCATTTTTATAGCTGTAAGAATACCATCGCCCGTTGTGGCATATTTTTTAAAAATTATGTGTCCGCTTTGTTCGCCACCTATACGATGCCCGTTTTTAACTATGTTCTCATAAACATATTTGTCGCCTACATCTGTTTTTTCATATTCTATTCCCTCAGCGTCAAAAGCCTTATAAAGCCCTATATTTGACATAACAGTTGTAACAACTGTGTTATTTGTCAGTTTTCCGCGCTGTTTCATGTAACAGCCATATACATATAATATTAAATCACCGTCTATAATTCTTCCGTTCTCATCTACAGCTATACATCTGTCGGCGTCACCGTCAAAAGCAAAACCAATATCAAGCCCTTTTTCCAAAACAAAATCTCTCAAATTTTCTATATGTGTAGAGCCACAGTTCATATTTATATTTGTTCCGTCAGGCTCTGCGTTAATAACATATGTTTTAGCGCCTAAAGCGTCAAAAACGCTTTTAGCTATCATCCATGCGCTTCCGTTTGCGCAGTCAAGACCAACTTTTATACCCTGATAAGACCTTGTTGCAAGTGATATAAGATAACCAATATATCTGTTTCTTCCCGCAGAATAATCAATAGTACGTCCTATATTTTCTCTTAAAGCTGTTGGTATATTTCCTATTTTGCCGTCTATATAGTCTTCTATTTTAAGTATTGTTTTCTCGTCCATTTTTTCGCCGCGGCTGTTTATAATTTTTATACCATTGTCATAAAATGGGTTATGGCTTGCCGAGATCATAATACCGCAGTCAAAATCTTCCGTTCTTGTTACATATGCCACACTTGGCGTTGTTGTAACATGCAAAAGATAAGCATCAGCGCCCGTAGACGTTATTCCAGCGCCAAGAGCATACTCAAACATATAGCTGGAGCGTCTTGTGTCTTTGCCTATTACAATTTTGCATGGTTCTGATTTATCTTTTCCATAGTACCAGCCCAAAAATTGCCCAATCTCAAAAGCATGGTTTACTGGAAGCGTAACATTAGCCTCTCCCCTAAAACCATCAGTACCAAAATATTTTCCCATATACACATTCCTTTCAAACATACTTAAAAACGAATTTTAACACAAACCATATTGTACTTTCAACATATTATACCAAAAAACAATTATAACAACAAACATAATAACAAACAATAAAGTTTTTTATTATTAAAATTTATGATATAATAAAATAGGTGATAAAATTGAATTATAATCAACTTGTGTATTTTTCTGTTTTAGCAAGTGTAGAACACTATTTAAAAGCATCAGAAATATTAGGTATATCTCAGCCATCTTTAAGCCACGCAATATCAAATTTAGAAAAAGAGCTTGGTATTTATCTTTTTGAAAAGCAAGGACGTAACATACGTCTTACTCGTTATGGAAAAGTTTATCTAAAGTATGTAAACTCCGCTTTAAATGAGCTTGAAAAAGGGAATAAGCAGATGAACAAGTTCTCTGATATTAATACAGGAACCATACGCATAGGCTGCGTTGCATCTGCTTCTCCTTCTGTGAGTGTTATAATTTCAAAATATATACAAACACACAGCGGCGTAAATTTTGTATTTGAGCAAACCACCACTCAAAAACTTCTTGAGGGGCTTTTAAACGAAGATTATGACATGGTATTTTGCCACAAATTAGATTTTTACGACACAGTTGAGTTTATACCTATTGTAGAACGTGACATAGTGCTTAAAGTTTATAATGGTCATCCACTTGAGCCTTATAATAGCGTTTCTTTGTCACAAATATCAAAATGTCCTTTAATAACTTATAAAGTTAGTGCTGGCGCCAGGATGTATATAGACAAAATGTTTAAATCTGAAAACATAACTCCTTACATTGTTTGCCAAGTAAATGAGGATATGGCGGCGGCAAGTCTTGTACAGCAAAAAGTTGGAGCGGCTTTAGTAGTAAATCACTCAATATTTAATATATATGATTTTAAAACCATAAATATAGATAACTCCTGTATAAAAGTACCATTGAACTTAGCTGTACTAAAAAATTCTTTTTTAGCAGGAGCGGCACAAAACTTTAAGTCATTTTTTATATCGCATAAAAAACTGCTCTAACAAACGGCGTGTTTTGTTGTTCTTTTTGTTGTAATAGCTCTGTAGACAATAAATCTTTTTTCAAACTTTGCCTGAAAAGCTGAGACTATTTTTCCAGTAAATAGAGCACATATAACCGTTCCAATACCTATGCCCTCTATTTTGCCTATAAAACATAACGATAATAATACTGTGGATATAAGACAGAATAAATCAAAAGCAGTTTTAACACATTTATATTTCTTGTCAATTATTTTTGAAAAATCACGCGGGAACATATCAGTTGGTATTATAGGCAAACCACAGCTATTAGCAATACATATTCCAAAACTCAAAATTAACATTCCTAAAATAAAATATATAACTTTTAAATAAAAAAGAGCAGGTAAATAACATAGCCATAAAGAGTGTACATCAACCATTTTGCCAAATCCAATACCTACTAAAAAAGATACTATATAGCTTGGTGTAAATTTTCTGCTTGCTATTACAAGAGTAAGCACAAGCATTGACTGAAAAACATAATTCCAGCCACCAAAACTTACACTTGTAAAAACCCGGCTAAAAACATATGGCACTGATGATATTGCTGAAATTCCAAAACCACTTTTTGTCATAAACTGTACTCCAAGACTGTTTATAAATATAACACATATAAGAAGTAATTCCGCTGGTGCTTTTACTCTTTTATCCATAATTACCAACTCCAATTTGTTTTATAAACTAATTATAGCGTTTAACAAATAGACAATAAATAGTTTTTTTGTATTTTATTAATAGTTTTTATATATATATTATTCTAAAATACAGAATTTTTTTGAAATAAAAAACCGCTGAAAGCGGTTAAATTTATTATAAAATAATATTTAATTAAAAACCGTCATTCTTGTTAAAACTAATGTTATAACAAAAATACGATTTTTAGAAATTTTAATAATCCATAATTGTTACACTAAAAACACTGAATTACAAACAAAATAATAATACTTGCAAACACTATATTAATTTATTAATGAGAAATAAATTGCATTCCTCTATTAGCAGCAAACTCAAAAGTAGCAAATATAAAATAAATAACACTTACAACTAAAGTAATAAACAATATCCATACAGGCACAAAAATATGATTTTTAGGAAATTCTATAGCATCTAAATGCCTTATAATAGTGCCTATACCAGCTAAAATTAAAGCAAGGCATATACCAACTATTATAGAAACGACTAACAAAAATAATAAATATAAATACCCAGAACCCTCTTTACCCAAAATAAAACAAAATGACGGAGCGCAAAAAAAGTTAAACAAAACAAAAACACAATAAACCAAAAACAAAGCCTCAGAAATTATAATTTTTAATAAAGGCATAAAAGCAACAATAATGGGTAAATTTAATATCTTTTTAACATTGTCAATCACAAAACATACCCTCCTTTAAAAATATTTCTATTATTTAGCCACAATAAAACCAAACCCATTTAAAAATTTAACAATTAAAAAATATTTTCGGCATAACAATAATTTAAACACCAAAAATAATATTAGGAATTTTCTCAAAGATATTTATAAAAACTACTAATATAATAGCAAACACACACCAAAGATTGAATAAAAAAATTGGAATATAATAAACGATTAACAATAAGTCGCCTAATATATTTTTTAAACTCATACTATCACTTCCCAATCATTTTTCTATAAAAATATAAAACCCTCCTATAAATCTTATAATCAATCACTTTATATCAAATAAAAAAACTTGCTAAAAATTTAAAACTTATACTTATAACAAAAAGTGTTGCTGCCATAACAATATGGTATTTAGGGAAATTATTTTTCAACTGTTTTATAACTAAACTCATCAAAACCATTGTAAAAGAAATCGTACATAAAATATTCATTCTCTCAATTTCACAATATATAATATCTGTAAATAAAATAAGACTCACAAATCCTATAAAAAGACAATATCCTAAAAAAGGCAATATATAAACTATATCGTCAATAGAGTTAAATTCTAAATTGAATATTATTTTATCACAAATTATTGATTTAATTGCCTTTTTTAAATTAATCATAATTTTATCACTTTTTATTAATATTAAATTTTTTATATCTTGTCATAATACTCAAAACCTAATTCTATAGTCTCATAATCTTCTGTAGTTTTTATTTAATAGCTACACAATTTAATTTTAAAATATTTATAGTAATTGTAGCTATAAATAATATTCTTGCTACTGTAACATGATACTTAGGAAATGGTTTTATATTTGATATT
>CATJUP010000066.1 GCA_949743655.1 uncultured Eubacteriales bacterium | reverse complement strand
TTTAAGCCCTATAAGAGAGTTAAGTTCCGAAATACATTTATCCAAATTAAAATTTGTTTCATTTGCGGTCACGGCAAATCCGTTTCTATAGTTATATTCTGATATAAACGAGCCATACGAATTATAATATCTGCATTTTCCACAAGCGGCATCATTAGCGAAAAACCCTTTAAGAAATTTTCCGTCATCATAATAAAAAGTTCCAGTTCCATTCCACATACCGTCAGCAAAATATCCCTCAAATTTCAAGTTTCCATATTTATCATACTTTTTTCCATATCCATTTGGAACGCCCCCTATGCAGTCCCCTACATACATTGAGTTGTCCACATAATTTATTTCTTTTTCTCCTTCACTTATTAGTTCCCCGTCAATAAATTCGCCTTTTTCACATATTTCATTGCTAATATATCTAATTCCATATCCGTTTAATTTTCCGTCTACAAAGTCTCCCTCTTCATATAACTCGTTATCAATATAAACCCTTCCATAGCCGTTTAGTTCCCCATTAACAAAATATCCTTCCTCAAACAGTCTGCCCTCAACATACACTTTTCCATAGCCGTTTAAATCATTGTTAGAAAAATATCCTTCCTCTATTATTTTGCCTTTATTATAAACTTTACCTTTGCCATAATAAACAAAATTCTCGTTCTCATCATAGCCCATTCCCCTATATAAAGGACTTCCATCTGAATAAAAACTCTCGTTGTAATATGTATCAGGCATAATTTATCCCCCTCGTAAATTAAACATACTTCTACATAAATGGTTTATACTTTATTAACTCATTTGTGTTTATTCAATTTTTAGTCATTTGTCAATATTAATCACATATCATTTTTAACAAGACCATTATCAGCCATACTAAAATATTTATCATCAGCCACAATTATATGGTCTGATAAAAACACACTCATCATATTTACCATTTTTGTAATACTTAAAGTTGTTTCTATGTCACTTTGAGAAGGCATGAGACTTCCACCAGGATGATTATGTGCTACTATTATACTTCTCGCATTATATTTTACAATAGCTTCAGCTACATTTCTTAAATATACACAAGTTTCGCCTATTGTACCTCTGCTTATAAGAGCTGAGTTTATAAGCCTACTTTGAGCATCAAGACATATTACATAAAAACATTCTTGTTTTTCCCCATCAAAAAGATATATAGCGTATTTTCCAGCTATATCAGAACTATCTATAAGCGTTCTGCTTTTGTATCTGTCTCCTGAATATCGCCTTAAAAGTTCTTTTATAACAGAAAAAAATATAGCTGTATTTTCATTTAAACCACATCTAAACATCAGGTCAGCAGGGTCAGCCTCAATAAGCATACACAAATTTTTATCATATTCATTAAGTATTTTATGCGCAAGCTCATTTGTATCCTGTCGCGGAAAAGTGTTATAAAGCAGCATTTCTATAAGCTCGTGGTCTGCAAAACCTGATGCGCCTGAATTGAAAAAGCGTTCTTTCATTCTTTTTCTGTGTCCTGTGTGAATAGCGGGCATAGAGTTTTTATCATTTTTATTTACTGGCATACAATCACTTATCCTCTAACAAAAGACTTTCTACACCGTTATTATATATATAATTAATAAGACTGTTAAGACTTCTTAAAGCCTTATCAAGCTGAATAGGTGTTATAAGTCTTTCTTTATACGCGTCCGCAAGCTCGTCAAGGTCAACAACCTCAACGCGTCCATCGTTATACACCTTAACATCGGCTAATAAATCATTAAAAGTATATATATTGTTTTTCTCGTCAAATATAGTTTCTATAATATCACAGTAATAAAAAACCGTGTTTTTGTTCTCGTCCATCATTTGGCTTACTTTATAACCTTTGTTAATATAATAAGCCGACACCCCAAAAGTAAATTCTTTTTTAGGTCTTATAGTTTTCCATTCAGTTATTATTTTATAATCGTCCTTGTAAACAATAACATCATCTTTTAAAAGCACCATTTCATTTGGAATATATCTTCTTCTGTAAAGTTTTATATCATTCATAATATACCTTATTTTGAAACCATAAGTTTTTTTATAGCCTTGTCAAGCGATTGTATAGTGAGTGGATACATATCAAATTCAGAGTTTATAGCGTCATAAGTTTTTCGCCAATAACCTGTTCTCCAGCCTAAATCCACAATAGGGTTAAGCCATACAATATGCCTGTACTTTTCTTTAAATCTTTTTAAATATTCTATTCCTGGCGTGGCATCTCGCGCTCCATAATTATAATAACTACTTCCAAAAAGCTCGCTTGGTTCCATAGACGCATCGCCTACAATTATTACTTTATAGTCTGACGATATATTGTTAAGCACCCAATTTGTCTCAACCCAGTTACCATACATACAATAAGGGTCTTTATAAAGCATTGAGTAAATACAGTTATGAAAATAATAGACTTTTAAATCCTTAAAGTGACTGCTTTTTTGAACAGCCTGAAACAAAGCGCTGCACATATTGCTATAATAATCCATAGAACCGCCACTGTCCATTAAAAGCAGAACTTTTACTGTGTTTTTTCGTGGACGGCGATATACAATTTCTAAATTACCGGCATTGTCACAGGTTTTGTCAATAGTCTCATCAACATCAATTTCGGTTTTAGGCGCATCTATTTTACTTGAGAACTGTCTTAATTTTCTAAAAGCCATTTGAAATTGCCTTAAATTAAGCACAGTGTCATTTCTAAAATCCCTAAATTGTCTGTCACCAGCTACCTGCATAGCGCTGTGTCTTCTCGAAACTCCACCTACTCTTATACCGTTTGAGGCATTTCCATTATTTCCAAATACCGACATACCTCCTGTACCAACCCAATAACTGCCGCCATTATGCTCGCTTTTTTGTTCCTCAAGCCTTTCAAGAAGCATTTTTTGTATTTCTTGAAGACTTAATGAAAGATTTTTTTCATCCTGAGCTTTGTCGTAATTATTTTTCTTTTCTTTAGGATTGTTAAGCCAATCAATAAGCTCTTGAGGAAGCTGCTCATAAGTTTTTATATTTTTAAAATACTCAAGAAACGCTCCGTCAAATTTATCAAAATCAGCCTCGCTCTTTACAAGTATACTTCTTGATAAATAGTAAAACCCTGTAAGAGAGCTGTTAGCCAAACCCTTATCAAGCGCCTCTGTAAGTGTAAGCCACTCGTTAAGCGACACATCTAATTCCCTTGCCCTCAAAAGGTAAAAAAAGTCCGTAAACATATAAACACCCTTTCAGCTTTAAGCACGAAGTTAGGCTTTAGACACTAAGTTTGGTCTTAGGCACGAAATCTTCTTCTGTTTCTCTCAAGAATATCTAAATCCTCGTTCTTTTTAAGCAGTACACCGGCAAAGGGAATTTCGGCTTTAATTTTTTCTGCTGGTATACCACCTATCTCAAGTGCCTGTATCCAATCTATAATTTCTGATGTGCTTGGCTTTTTGTTTATGCTTACCATGTCTCTTATAATATAAAAAACATCAAGAGCATTATCTAAAAGTTTTTGTTCTATATTATCAAAATGTACTTTTATAATCTCTTCCATAAGCGGCTTATCAGGAAATTGTATATAGTGGAATATACACCTTCTCAAAAAGGCGTCTGGAAGCTCTTTCTCGGCATTAGACGTAATAATTACTACTGGTCTTTTTTTG
>CATJUP010000065.1 GCA_949743655.1 uncultured Eubacteriales bacterium | reverse complement strand
TTATTAGCAACACTAATACACATTTACACACTAAATACATATCATCTCTTTCTTGAAAGAAAAGAAGCAAAAGAACTTTAATTTTTAGTTAGTATATTAAAGCACTTGAGATAAAAAATCTTTAAGCCTTTGGTTTTGAGGATTTTTAAAAAACTCTATAGGCTCATTTTGTTCAGCTATAACACCATTATCCATAAATAATACCCTTGTTGCCACCTCACGCGCAAAACCCATTTCGTGTGTAACAACAACCATTGTCATACCATCATCAGCTAACTGTTTCATAAGCTGCAAAACCTCTCCTACCATTTCAGGGTCAAGCGCCGATGTAGGCTCATCAAACAACATAACATCTGGGTTCATTGCAAGTGCTCTTGCTATAGCTATTCTTTGCTGTTGACCACCCGATAACTGTTTTGGGTACGAGTCAGCCTTGTCCAAAAGACCCACCCTTTCCAAAAGCTCTTTAGCTCTTTTATCCGCCTCAGCATTAGACATTATGCCAAGTTTAACAGGTGCTAATTTTATATTTTCTTTTACAGAAAGATGCCCAAAGAGATTAAACTGCTGAAAAACCATTCCCATTTTACGCCTTACATTATCTATATCAGTTTTTGGTTCAGTTATGTCATTTCCCTCAAATGTTATAGTGCCGCCAGTAGGTTCTTCAAGAAGGTTTAAACATCTTAAAAATGTTGACTTTCCCGAGCCTGATGGTCCTATTATAACAACTTTCTCACCTTTATGTATGTGTTCATCTATACCTTTAAGAACTTCGTGTTCTCCAAAACTTTTTTGTAGCCCCTTAACGTCTATCACTCTCACGCATCCTCCTTTCAAATATAGTAAGCAGCCTTGATAATATTATTACAATAACAAGATATATAATTGCTACTGCCATAAGCGGCATAAAAGCCTGATATGTACGCCCTTGTATTATAAGTGCGCCTTTTACCATATCTTTTAAACCTATTACTGTAACAAGCGATGTATCTTTAAGCAATGTAATCATCTCATTACCCAAAGCTGGCAGAATATTTTTTATAGCCTGCGGAATTATTATGTATCTCATTGTTTTTACATAATTAAGACCCAAAGACCTTCCAGCCTCCATTTGACCAGAGTCTATAGACATTATTCCGCCCCTTATAATCTCGGCTACATATGCTCCTGAGTTTATTCCAAAAGCTATAACAGCAACAAGCCATGTGTTTGTGCTTGACGCAAATATTACAAAATACATAATAAGCAGTTGCACCATCATAGGCGTACCCCTTATTACAGTAAGATAAATCCTGCACAAAATATCAAGTATATCAAGTATAAAACTCCATAAATTTTTATTTCTTTTTCTTTTTTGGTCATGCCCAGAGCGTATAACAGCTATTATAATACCTATAATTACACCAAGTATAAGAGCGCCTATAGCCACAGTTATAGTTACGCCAAGCCCTTTTAATATATAAAGCCACCTGTCGTCCTCAATAAAACTTTGATTAAAATCTTTCAACCATTTTAAAAACAATTTGTCCATAAAATTAGCCATAAAACTCCCCTTCCAACAAAAACAGGGGCGGTTTTTACGCCGTCCCTAATTAATACATAATTAAGAATTAATGTATTTGGATACAATCTCGTCAAGAGTTCCGTCTTCTTTAAGCTCTTTAATAGCGTTGTTTACTTTTTCAAGAAGCTCGTCATTTTCTTTCGATATAGCTATAGCGTAATCTTCTATAGCATATTCTGTATCAAGTATTTTAAGCCCTTCATTAGCCTCAACAAACGCTTTAGCTGGTTCGTTATCTATAACAACAGCGTCTACTTTTCCGGTTTTAAGCGCCTCAACAGCATTAGCGCCTGTTGTATAAGCTGTAACACTGTCCTCGCCATAATCATCAGAACAATAAATATGTCCTGTTGTATTTTCTTGAGCTCCTATTTGATGCCCCTCAAGGTCATCTGGAGATGCTATATCCGAGTCTTCTGTTACAATTATTACTTGCACTCCTGTAGCGTAACTTTCTGAGAAATTAACATTTTTCTCACGGTCAGGTGTAACAGTCATTCCGGCAAGGCACATATCAATTTTACCAGTTTGAACAGCCGTAACTAACGATGTAAAATCCATATCCTCAATAGTAAGCTCCATACCAAGTTTTTCAGCTATAGCCTTAGCTATTTCAGCATCTATACCAACAATCTCGTTGTTTTCATAAAACTCATATGGAGGAAAAGCAGCATTTGTACCCATAACAAGTTTTCCGCCTTCTGAAGTCGCGCTTGAGGATGCAGAACTTGCCGATGAGTTTGAAGAACTGCCTGAAGAACCGCCTGACGAACCTCCGCAAGCCGCTAAAGCCAAACACATAATGGCGCTTATCGCCAAAACCACTAATTTTTTCATAAACAATATCTCTCCTTAAATATAAAAATTATTAAGACTTAAAATCGCAAAATTTAAAGTCTTTAATATAATTTAAAAAGCCTGTGTATCAATCACAGGCTTTAGATACAGTAATTATTCGGCAGGAACTTCGTCTTCTTTACTAACTCCGTCCGCCTCTTTTTTGCTGAGACTGATTTTTTTAGCTTCAGTGTTTACTTCAAGAACTTTAACTTTAATCACATCGCCTATTTTAAGCTCGTCTTCTGGTTTAACAACATGTTTGCTTGCTATTTGTGAAATATGCACAAGTCCATCAACTCCAGCCTCAAGCTCTACAAAAGCCCCAAAAGGAACCATGCGAACAACTTTTCCTTCTACTACTGAGCCAACAGCATATTTTTCAGCCGCTAAAACCCATGGGTTAGGCGTAACATTTTTAAGTGAAAGAGATATTTTGCCTTTTTCTTTATTAATATCAAGAACAACTACCTCAACTTCATCGCCCTCTTTTAAAATCTCACGTGGGTTTGTAATTCTTCCCCAGCTCATTTCGGATATATGAATAAGTCCGTCTATTCCGCCAAGGTTTACAAAAGCGCCAAAATCTGTAATTCTGCTTACAGTACCTTTAACTTTAGCGCCAGTCTCAAGTGTTGAGAAAACAGCGTCTCTCTTTTCTTGAACCTCTTTTTCAATAAGCGCTTTTCTTCCGCCTATTATTCTGCGTTTGTTTTTGTCAAGCTCTATAATGTTAAATGATAATGTCTCACCTTTAAACACATTAAGGTCGTCTACAAATTTATTTGATACTTGTGAGGAAGGAATAAATACTCTTACCCCGTTTACAACAGCTATAATACCGCCTTTAACAACATCTGTAACTTTACCCTCAACAGGTGTTTTTTCGTCATAAGCCTTTTGTATATCATCAAAGCCCTTCATAGACTCAATGCGTTTTCTTGAAAGAAGAACATTTCCATCTCCGTCGTTTACTCTTACAACAAATACCTCTATTTTATCACCAACGCTAAGTTCCTTGCTTGGTATAGCATTAACGTCGCTGCTGTATTCTCCTCTTGTAATAATACCGTCAGATTTATACCCAAGATTTACTGAAACTTCCTCGTTCGAAATCTGAATTACTGTTCCGGTAACAATATCACCTGTATGTAAAGTAACCAGATGTTCATCAAGAAGCTGCTGGAAAGAAAGTTCTCCGTCCTCGCTTGTGTTTTTCACTGCATCATTTAAAGCCTCGTTCATATTACCAATGACCTCCTTTATTATAGCTGGCGGTGTTGACGCACCAGCCGTTATACCGATTTTATCATTTTTATCGAAAATATTCAACAATAAATCTGAATTTGTTTCAATATTAATTGTTTTTTTGCAGTTATTTTGACAAATTTCAAAAAGTTTTTGGGTATTAGAACTTTTTTTGTCGCCTATAACGAGCATAGCGTCAACTTTTGACGAAATTTGGAGAGCTTCTTTTTGTCTCTCACTTGTTGCAGAGCAAATTGTATTAAATATAATATGCTCAATTTTTTTGTTTTTAAGCACATTTACTATATCGTCAAAAAGGCTTTTTCTAAATGTAGTCTGTACCACAATACAGTATTTGTTATAATTATTAGGCTCAAACTCTACAGCCTCGTCAATAGTTTTTAATATATAAGCACTATTTTCGCACCAGCCATTTATTCCCTCAACCTCAGGGTGTTTTTTGTCGCCTATTATTATTATTTTATACCCTTTTTTGTAGTTATCATTTACAATATTGTGTATTTTTTTTACAAAAGGACACGTACCATCTATAATTTTAATTCCTTTTAAACTCAAATCATCATATATTTTTTTTCCCACACCATGAGAACGCAAAACAACTGTTCCATTTTTAATATCGTCAATATTATTAATACATTTAACACCTTTTTTTTCAAAATCATCCATAACAGTTTTGTTATGTATTATAGGACCATAAGTATATATTTTATCTGTGCCTATAGCTTTATTTACGGCTTCAACAGCCCTGTTTACACCAAAACAAAATCCTGCCGATTTAGCTAAAATTAAATTCAAATTTATAAACCAACCTTTTCTTTTATTATTTTTATAACAGTGTTTTTAACCTCATCTATTCCCATAAAAGTAGTATCAATATAAATAGCGTCTTCGGCTTTTTTAAGAGGATTATTCTCACGTGTCATATCGTTTTTATCTCTTTGTATTATTTTATTTTTTACCAGCTCAAAGTCATGTTCAACACCAATATTTTTTAGTTCCTCACAGCGGCGTTTGGCTCTTTCATCAGCGCTTGCTGATATATATATTTTTACATCAGCATTCTTTAAAACGTTTGTTCCTATGTCTCTTCCGTCCATTATAACAGACATTCCTTTAGCCATATCACGCTGTATATCAACAAGTTTTTTTCTTACCTCGGCTATTACACCAACATCAGACGCCCCAGCGCCTATTTCCTGACTTCTTATTTTATCAGTCACATTTTCTCCAGAAACATATGTTTTTTGTGTATTATTTTCAAGTTTTATGTCTATTTTTATATCATCTAAAACCGCTATTACAGCTTTTTGTTCTTTTGTGTCTATACCGTTTTTTATACAGTAAAAAGCAACGGCTCTATACATAGCCCCTGTGTCAATATAAACTATATTAAGTTCTTTAGCCACAATTTTTGATATTGTACTTTTACCGCTTCCTGCTGGTCCGTCAACTGCCACTGAATAGAACATAAAACCACCATCTCCTTTAAGACCATAGAGCCTAAACATTTGAGTTTATACTCTAAAAAATCCAAACTTAACCCATATAAAAAACTGTATTTTCAATTAAAAATCAAGCAAATTTTCTGACAATAAAAAGTATGAGTTTAGAGCAATTTTATTAATTTATATCCGGTCTTAAAATTTTAGCGCCTTCCATATACACATGTTTAGCCATACTTTGGGTTTTCCCCTCTGCCATAACCATTACTCGTATACATTTTGTAAGGCTGTTTTCAACATACATTTCTTGCAAACACATCAAAGCGGCACTTGTAAGCCCTATTTCTCTTGCGCCAACTGCCGGATAAGCCTTGTCCAAGTCTTTTGTGGCTGTAAACACAATAGATATTATATCACTTATGTCAAGTTCATTTTTTTCAATTATTTCCTCTATAAGCCTTTTTGAAGTGTTAATTATACACTCTTTTGTGTTTTCTTTAGCGGTTATAGCACCTCTTATGCAATACATATATTATTCCTCCATACAAACATTGTTACCAGCCGCATATCCAGTTGAAAAAGCGATTTGTAAGTTATATCCACCGGTATAAGCATCACAATCTATTATCTCTCCTGCAAAATAAAGTCCTTTAATCAATTTAGACTCCATTGTTGAAGGGTTTATTTCATCAACATTAACACCGCCTCTTGTTATAACGGCGTCATCAAAACTATGACTTTTAGTTATTGTTATTGGCAGCGATTTTATAACAGTACACAATTTTTTTCTTTCATCTTTTGTTATGTCATGTACTTTTTTACACTCATCTATTCCGCACAATTTTACAATTACAGGTATTAATTTTTTAGGCAAAAGTTCGTCTAATGAATTTATAAAATTCTTATTTATATTCTTCTCAAAATCTCTTAATATCCTTAAATCAAGCGTTTTTAGAGCAATAGCCGGTTTAATATCTATATACATTTTAAATTCCTCATTTTTACCAGCTATATGACAGCTTGCGCTTAATATTATAGGTCCCGACACTCCAAAATGAGTAAACAGCATCTCACCAAAATCCTCATAAACAATTTTGTTGTTTTTGTCTTTAAGCGTTATAGAAACATTTTTAAGACTAAGACCCATTAAGTCGGCACACCACTTTTCTTTGACACAAAGCGGCACAAGTGACGGAACAAGTTTTGTAACTGTATGACCGCAGTTTTTAGCAAATTTATAACCGTCTCCTGTAGAACCTGTAGCAGGATACGAAAGTCCTCCAGTAGTTATAATAACTGCATCAGAATAATACTCTTTTTTATTAAAAAGCCTTATTCCCTTTACTTTATTATTTTCAACAATTATACTCTCAACCCTTGAGTTTTTATAAATTTTTACTTTGTTTTTATTCATATATTTTTCAAGAGCACGGGCTATGTCTTCGGCTTTATCGCTTGTAGGAAAAACCCTGTTTCCTCTCTCAACTTTTGTATCAACACCCATAGAGTTAAAAAATTTAACAGTGTCTTCGCTCGTAAAGCCATATAAAGCGCTGTAAAGAAAATATGGGTTATTTGGTATATTATTTATAAAATTTTCAACATCGCTGTTATTTGTTAAATTACAGCGTCCTTTACCTGTTATATATATTTTTTTACCCAAAATATTATTGCGTTCATATATCTCCACAATATTTCCATTTTGGGCAGCTTTTCCCGCCGCGAGCATTCCTGCCGCGCCTGCACCAACAACTATTACTTTTCCCATTTTATCCTCCGGTAAAAAGCGGTATTATAAAATACCATTATCTGGTATATGAGACACATCGTTAAGCACACGCAAAAGATTTCCATTTTTTCGTATGTGTAAAAGCGATATTGATGTGTTATCTATCCATGTACTGTTGTAAAGGTCTTGTTGTATATCAAGCAAATATTTTATTGTTAGCCTTATTATGCCGCCATGAGACACTATAGCTATATTTAAGTTATCCCTTCCGTGTATAATTTTATCCAGTCCTATTTTTATTCTTTCTGTAACGGCTTTAAAACTTCCGTCACCTGGAAATGTGTGTTCTTCAGGACGACTTAAAAACTCCTCAAATTTATGTCCGTATAATTCATAAAGCTCGTCTCTCGTTTTGCCTTCCCACTCACCAAAATTAATTTCCTTAAAATGCTCTATAGTTTTTATATCAACACCTGTGGCTTTTGATATTGGCTCCGCTGTTTTAACAGCTCTTTTAAGAGGTGATGAATAAAGCTCGTCTATATGTATTTTTTTAAACCTCTCACCCAAAAACTCAGCCTGCGCCAAACCTCTTTCACTAAGCTCAATATCTGTCCAACCCTGAAAACGTTTTACGGCATTCCACTCTGTTTCCCCATGCCTTATAAGATACAGTTTAATCATATTTATCTCCCTTATTACAAGTTACACATATTTACTGCTTTTTAATTAAAACGGAAAATTTCCAACAGATTATTGAAAAAGTCTTTTACACATGTTCAAACTCTTTTAAACATTTTGGGGCAAAATAACGTTGTAATGTGTTAATTCAGACTGTTTGGCTATATCAACTAAACAGCCCAAATGTAAACCATTTTTAATTGCATTTTTTATTATAGCCAATATAAAGTTAAAGTTCTTTAGCTTTCTTTCAAAAAAATAAAGTTTTATAAATCTTTAAGATACTTAATTTCTTTATCAGTCAAATATCTATAACTTCCCCTTTTAAGCTCTCCTATTTCCACTTCTCCTGTAGCCACTCTTTTTAAAGTAGCTACAGGGTGTTTAATAGCGTCACACATTTTTCTTATCTGTCTGTTTTTACCCTCAGTTATTGTTATTTTGCATAAACAATATTTTCCCAAATCTTCTATTATCTCTAATTTAGCCGGCTGTGTAGTACCACTATCTATATTAACGCCTCTTTTAAACTGTTGTATATTTTGGTCGTTAGGTTTTCCAAAAAGTTTAGCTATATATACTTTCTCAACTTTATTTTTTGGATGAGTAAGTTTAAAAGTAAGCTCACCATCATTTGTAAGCAAAAGCAAACCCGATGTATCATAATCAAGCCTTCCCACAGGCACAACTCTTTCATTTACACCTTTTATTAAATCCATAACAGTAGGTCTGTTAAACTGGTCCTTTACGGTTGTAACAAACCCCTCTGGCTTATTAAGCATTATATACACAAATTTTTGTACGCTTTTTATTTCTTTCCCATTATACTCAATCTCATCTTTTTGGCTGTCTACTTTTGTACCTAATTCGGTAACTACAACGCCGTTTACTTTTATTTTTCCACTTAATATAAGTTCCTCTGCTTTCCTTCTTGATGCTATTCCAGCATCAGCTATAAATTTTTGAAGTCTTACTTCCATTATATTTCCTCCAAAATAGTACATTTATATAAACACATTATCATAAAGCCATAAGTCTATAACCTTTTTTAAACAAGAAAAAAAGTCGTGTCTTTCAATACTTTCGCAAGCCACTATATCCGTTTCAAAAAGTTTTTCACCTTCAGCCGTAAATACCTCTGCTTTTCCCACAACATCGTTCTTTTTTATTGGGGCATCCAAATATTTTTTTATATTGTAAACCTTTTTAATACCCTCTATTTCATCTTTCGATATATAAGCATATCCATCATCAAGTATTTTAGTACCCACAAAACCCTCTTTTGAATGATAAACAGCTATATTTCCTGTTTCATATCCCGAGTCAATAATTTTAACTTTGCTAAAATTGTTAAAACCATAATCTAATATAGCCTTTGTGTCACTCCATTTACGCTCTTTTCCAGCGTTTCCCCATCCGCTTGCCAGTACAACTGAAATAAGTTCCATATCGTCTCTTTTAGCCGCGCCAACAAAACAATTACCAGCTTTTCCTGTAAAACCTGTTTTTACACCAATAGCACCGTTATATTCTTTTAAAAGTCTGTTTTTGTTATAAAATTCATAACTTTTCTCGTCATTGTTTTTAATAGGTATGCTAATAGACTGTGTGTTTATTATTTTAACAAACTCATCATTTTTAAGAGCGTATCTGGTTATAAGCGCCATATCATAAGCTGTTGAGTGATGTTCATCTTTATCAAGCCCATTTGGAGTTACAAACTCGGTATTAACGGCGCCTATTTCTTTGGCTTTTTTATTCATAATATTGGCAAATCCCTCAACCGAGCCGCCTAAATGTTCTGCTATAACAACAGCGGCATCGTTAGCAGACATAAGCATTAATGGATAAAGTAAATCGTATAATCTGTGTTTCTCTCCTTTTGCTACTCCCATACGCACTTTTGGCGTTATGGCGGCGTTTGAAGACGCTTCTGTAATATCTTCAAGTTTTCCGCTCTCAAGAGCTATTATAGCTGTCATTATTTTTGTTGTGCTTGCCATAGGCAGCTTTTCATTCATGTTTTTTTGCCAAAGTACACGCCCTGTCTCATATTCCATAAGCACAGCGCCTTGAGCGTAAACTTTTGGCTCTTTTGTATCTGCCATAACGTTAAAAGGAAAAACTAAAATAACAATTAAAATAATTATAAATCTTCTCACAAAAACCACCTCATAATATTCTATAAAAAATATTATGAGGTATTCTATCTTTTACTATTTCTTCTCAATTTGATTACGTATATCCTGCATACGCTTGTCTAAATCCATACATAATATAGCACATTCTTTTAGCCTTCCCGCTATAGTATCAGGATTTTCAAGGTCTTGTTTATATCTAAGTTTATGGTCAAGACTCGCCCAAAAGTCCATAGCTATTGTTCTTAGCTGTATTTCCGCTTTCATATATTTTTTCTCATTAGAAAGAAATATAGGTACCTCTATTATAAGATGAAGACTTCTATAACCATTTTCTTTTGGGTTTTTAACATAGTCCTTCATTCTTATAAGTGTTATATCATCTTGATTTACAAGCAAATTAGCCACATTATATATATCATCCTCAAAAGAGCATATAACTCTTATACCTGCTATATCAAAAAGATTTTCCTCTATGCTTTCAAGAGTAAGCTCAAAACCACGGCGTTTCATTTTTTCTACTATACTTTCGGGAGTTTTAAGCCTTGTTTTTATGTACTCAATAGGATTACGGTTAAAATTAAGAGAAAACTCTGAGTTAAGAACATTGAGTTTTGTTTCAACTTCCATAATGGCGCATCTATATTTCATCATAAATTTAAGGTAGTTTTTAGTTTCTTTAAAAACCTCACTACCGTTATTTATAATGCTGTCTTTAATATTGATTTCGCCCATGCTGTCACTCCTTTAAAAACAAATAGAACATTGTATTAATAAAAATAAGTTTTAACAGAAATTACATTTTCGTGCCATAGACATATCATTAAAACCAAGCGCCTCAGCTTTGCTTTTTTGTCCATTAACAACATTCATAAGAAGCTCAAAAAGCTCTTTTCCGTTTTCTTCTATGGTTTTTTCACCGGATATAATTCCGCTTGCGTCAAAATCTATATTATCCGCCATAAGAGAGGCTGTTTCCGAGTTTCCTGTTATTTTTATTACAGGCACTATGCCATTACCTGTAGGTGTTCCTCTTCCTGTTGTAAATATAACCACCTGAGCGCCTCCAGCTACCATAGCCGCTACCGAGGCTATATCTTGCCCTGGTGTATCCATTACTACAAGCCCTTTTTTATCTATCATCTCGCCATAATCATAAACCTCTGTAATAGGCGAATAACCTGCTTTATGTATACAGCCTAAAGATTTTTCCTCAAGAGTTGTAAGTCCTCCCTCTTTGTTTCCAGCTGAAGGATTACCGTCACGAAGACTTTCACCAAGTTTTTCAAAATATTCCTCATTATTTTTTATTATGTCCAAAAGTTTTTTAGACACTTCCTCATTTACACATCGAGGCGCAAGTATATCCTCTGTTCCAACTAACTCTGATGTTTCAGAAAGTATAGAAGTACCGCCAAGAGACACTATTTTATCACTTACTTCTCCAAGTGTAGGATTAGCTGCTAATCCGCTTGTTGGGTCACTTCCGCCGCACTCTGTAGCAAGTATAAGTTCCGAAATATCAGCCTCTTCTTTTTTTAAAGCCGATGCCTCACGACTCATCTCAATAGCGTATTTAACACCTATTTCTGCTGCTTTTATAGTTCCGCCAACATCTCTTATAACAACACTTTTAACAGGTTTATTTGTTTTTTCTTCTATTCTTTTTATGAGCTCATCAGGCTTTACATTCTCACATGTATTAGCCACAACAACAGTACCATACACATTAGGATTAGCCGCCATACCAGAAAGCACTCTATAAGTCATTTCAAGGTCAGCTGCCGAAAGAGCACATCCTCCTTGATTTGGTATATAAACCGTTCCCGCTACTTGACTTGATATAAACCGAGCAGTTTCGCTTGCGCAAAGTGAACATGGCAATATAAGCACATGATTTCTTATACCAATTTTTCCGTCATCTCTTCTGTATCCCATAAAATTCATAATAATACCTCCGTTTAAACATTTAAACAAACAAATTATTAAATCATTCTACTGTCAAGATTAAATGTGTGAACATGCTCTCCAGCTTTAATATCACTAAGCGCATACCCTATTTTACAGCCATATTTATATATAATCTCGCCTTTTTTAATATCAACCAAAGCTACTTTATGATAAATAGGTATATCTGATAAAGCCTTTAAACATAGAGCTTTTTTATCAACATTGCCATTTATATATTCACCCACTTTTACTGGATACGTCATTGTAGCTACACTGTCTTTTTTGTTAATAATAACACAATTATACATTTTATACCTCCTGCTCCTCATTAATTATATTTTCAACTTCCAAAAGTTCTTTTGTTGATTTAAGCCCAAAATATCTTAAAAATTCCTTTGTTGTGCCAAAAAGTATTGGTTTACCAGGTGCGTCAAGTCTTCCTGTTTCAACTACAAGTCCTTTTTCTACAAGTTTATTTACAGAATGCTCCGCGCTTACACCCCTTATATCTTCAATTTGGGCTTTTGTTATAGGCTGATTGTAAGCTATAATTGAGAGCGTTTCTAAAAGTGACTGACTTATGAACTTTTGTTTTGGAATTTTACAAATACAGCTTACATACTCAAAATACTCAGGTGCCGAACACATTTGAAAACAGTTATCAATTTCAACTATTCTAATTCCTCTTTTTTGCTGTTCATATTTTTCGGCAATAGAATTTATAATAGCTTTAGCTGTAGACTTATCAATATTAATAGCCTCAGCTATATCGCTTAAAGGCACTTCTTTTCCAGCAGCAAAAAGCATTGCCTCTACCGCGCGTTCCATTTCGTTAATATTCATTATAACTGCACTTCCCTATTTTTGGTAATTATTATATCACCAAAATTAAATTCTTGTATTATAATAATAGTACCTGTTTTTATAAGTTCTAAAAGCGCTAAAAAAGTAATAACTATCTCAATTTTTGTAGAGTCGTTCAAAAATATATCGCTAAATTTTATTTTAGGTGTAATATATAAAATATCTTTTATGTACTCCATTTTTTCATAAACCGTAAATTCGTCATGCTCAACCGTTCTAAAATTACTCCTAACATTATCAATTTTATTATCTCTTTTTTCTAACACAACTTTAAAAGCGTTAAACAAATCATTAAAAGTAACGCCTCTCATAAAACTATCTATATTATCATATTCATTTCTAATTTTGTTAATAGCCGCGTCAGGCTCTTTAAAAATTCTTTGAGAATATAAACTTTCTTTTTGTTTTAACATTTCACCTATTTTAATATATTTTTTGTACTCAATAAGCCTGTTTACAAGCTCTTCCCGAGGGTCAGGCTCGTCCATAGTTTCTTTGGCTGTTTTTGGAAGAAGCATTTTAGACTTTATTTCCATAAGAGTAGCCGCCATTACAATAAAACTGCTCATTATCTCCATATCCATGTTTTTGGCGTTATATATATACTCCATGTACTGTTCAGTAATTTCAGCTATTGGAATATCGTATATATCCACCTTATTTTTTTCTATAAGATGATATAACAGACTTAAAGGACCCTCAAAATTCTCAAGTTTTAAATTTACAGTTTCCATTAATTAACACCTTATATTAAAATCATAAACATTTGTATAATAGGTTCTACTATTCTACTAACATATCCCATAAAAAGAAAAAGTAAAAAAGCCATTTGTATTATTTTTTCATATTGTATATATTTAAAATATGTGTTAGCCGGCATAACACAAGACAAAACCTTAACGCAGTCCATAGGCGTAATAGGTATAATATTATAAACAAACATACAAATATTAAATCTCTTTAAAACTATAAAAAACATAGGTATAAGCGTACCTACCAAACTTTGGCTGTTACCATTAGTAACTTTGTACAAAAAAGAGGCTATAACCGCTATTATAATATTGGCTACAGAAGGCGCTAAAGCTACTATAATACTGTCTCTTTTTCTATTTTTATAAAACATAGGGTTTGTGTCAACAGGTTTTCCCCAACCAAAACCAGTAGCCCACATAAGTATAAAACCTACAGGCTCAAAGTGGTTTAATGGATTTATTGTAAGTCTTCCCTCATTTTTTGGCTTTTTATCGCCAAGTATTGTAGATACTGCCGCCCTAACAAACTCATGAATTGTTGTTGTTAAAATTACAGCAGGTATTTGTAGAGCGAATATAAATAAAGTTATAATTGGTTGTGACATAAATTAAAAATATCCTTTCACTCATGTATTTAATAAAGTATTATTATATTTATAATAACAAATTTTTTATTTATAGTCCACAATTATAAATATTTTTTATTAAAAATACCCATATAATGATTAATATTATCGTTATAGTAATTTGTATTTTATTCTCAAAAATACTAAATTATATATACTTTTTAACACAGACTTGTACTCAAATAAATTTATAATCAAAATTAATCGTATTTCAATTCGGTTTATCATTTGTCACATCACCATTTCCGCTTACTGGTATAGCTTCTCCAACATATTTAGATTTTGGTTTTAAAATTACTTTAAAAAAATCCTTGTTTATAGCTATAAACTCTCTAAAATCTCTGTAAAACTGTCCGCTGTATATATCCTCTGCCGCTACTCCGTAAGCCTCAATACCAATTTTATTAGCGATATAAACCGCTCTATATAAGTGATATTTTTGAGACACAATTATAATTTTTTCACTCTTAAATATTTCCTTTGCCCTATAAATACTGTCATATGTCGAAAATCCAGCGTGGTCCATAAATACATCGCTTGACAAAACATAATTATCAATGGCGGTTTGTTTCATTACATTTACCTCATCATAATCATTTCTTCCATGGTCACCGCTCATAATTATCTTACTTGATAAACCAGATTTATAAAGCTCAATACCCTTTTTAATCCTTTCATTAAGTATATCACTTGGAGTATTTGCATCTTTTAAACCAGCGCCCAAAACAAGTATACAATCAAAATCTTCAATATTTGTTATATTATCAAATATATATTTTTCAGAAAACTTTTTAACGTGTAAATTTATTCCAAAAGCCGCTCCAAAAACTATAACAAAAACAAATGTAAATATAATTGCTATAAATCTAACTTTTTTTATTATCTTTTGTATGTCCAAAATGCCACCTCAAATTTAAAAACTTTACTGTAAAGCCCAATATTTTTCTTATCATAACAACATTTTTAATTAAACAAAGTTTCTGCTTAAAAATTTTTTTATTTTATTTCAATAAGAGAAAAAAATATGTGTTTGCTGTATAAACATATACTAAAATGGATTTAATATCAATATGTACACACTAATTCAAAGTTAGAGTTTTTTCGCTTCCTTTCTTTCAAGAAAAAACATGGCTTTGCTGTATAAACATAAGCTAAAACCGATTTAATATTAATATACACACACTAATTCAAAGTTAAAGTTCTTTCGCTTCCTTTCTTTCAAGAAAGGAAGAAAGGAAATGTTTTTTAATATAACTTAAACCGCGCAAAAGCGCGGTTTTAAACTCATTTTATGTTTAATACTTCAATAGCCTTTTTAAGCTGAACATCGTCTTCATGTTTAAGCAACTGTATGCTTGCCAAATCGTCTTGCCTTTCAACAAAATAATCCGGCTCAATACCTATTCCCTGTATACATATACCTTTAGGCGTGTAATATTTTTCTATTGTTATTTTTACTCCAGAACCGTCAGAAAGACCAAAAAACTTTTGAACAAGCCCTTTACCAAATGTTGTTGTACCAACAATTTTTCCTCTTTGCCTGTCCTTTACAGCACCAGATAATATTTCGGAGGCGCTAGCACTGTTTTCATTTACAAGTAAAACAAGCGGAATGTCATCATAATTAGCATCAGCATTAAACTCTTTTTTATTGCCTTTTTTATCCACTGTGTAAACAATACTTCCCTCTGGTATTATCTCATCCGCTATTTTAACAACAGTATCCAAAGACCCTCCTGGATTATCACGCAAATCTATAACAAGTCCTTTAACATTTTGGTTTTTAAGTTCTTCAAGCTCTTTAATAAATTGGTCGTATGTATTAGCTTTAAAACCGCTTATATATATATAACCAATATTTTCGTCAATAACCTCTCCTTCAACACTTTGTAAGTCAATATTATCTCTTTCTATTTTAAATGAGTAATCCTTTTTGTCTGAAGGTCTATATACTCCTATATTAACTGTAGTGCCCTTAGGTCCGCGCACATTATTTACTATGGTGTCAATATCCATGTTGTTAACATTGCTTTTGTTTACACTTACAATACTGTCTCCTGGCAAAATACCAGCTTTCTCAGCCGGGCTTTCGTCTATAACATAAGAAACTAATGTTGTTTTTTCTTTTGAGTTATAAAGCAGTCCAACGCCTATACCATAAAACTCACCTTTTATTGAATCAACAAAACTCTCAGCCTCACTTGCAGACATATATGTTGTATAAGGGTCTCCTATTTCAGCCACAAGCCCTCTATAAGCTCCCTCAGCCAATTTTTCATTTTCAATATCATCAACATAATACTCATTAAGCAAATCTGATATATAATTAAGTTTATTTTCTTTAGAAAAAGTCACATTACTTTTAGCAACTATTCCCTTACTTGATAAACTTAAAACACTAAACACAACAGCGGCGGATAATACACCTGTAAATATTCCTCCGTAAAAACTTTTTTTATTCATCACTACAGCCCCTCTAAACATTGATAGGTAATTTTATTCCATATTGCACTAATTTATTACCTATAAAGCATTATCAAACCTGTAAATATTTACGTAAAGAACTCACACTTCCGGCAACTCCCAAAATAACACCTGCTAAAAGACATATAGGCAAAAGCCTTGAAAATATCTCATAACCTCCAAGAAAAGTAGCTATATTAGATAATATAGAAAAATGCTCATATGCCATTGCCACACACTTATTATAAAGCGGCCATGATATAATTATAGGCACAGCCGCGCCTATAAGCCCCATTATAACGCCTTCTACAATAAATGGCCATCGTATAAACCAGTCAGTGGCTCCAACATACTTCATAATATTAATTTCGGTCTTTCTATTATATACAGATATTTTAATAGTATTTGTTATAATTACTATTGATATAACCGCAAGCAAAGCTATGCCCAATATACCTACAAAAGTTAATACTTTATTTAATTTAAGCAATATATCAGTGGCATTTTCGGCATTGCGCACTTTTTTTATGCCGTCTATTTTTTCAATATTTTTAAGCACTTCAGACTGATTTTTAATATCGTCAATAGAAACCTCAAAAGAGCTTGGCAAAGGGTTATTTTGATTGTTAAAACCATTTAATATATCGTCAGCTTCCCATTCCTCTTTTAAACTATCAAGCGCCTCTTCTGGCGATATGTAAGTAACATTTGTAACATTTGGTATATCATTTAAACTTTTGCTGACTTTATTTATAGTTTCAGAATTAGAGTCGTCCTCTAAAAACACAACTATACCTATGTCGTTTTCAATTTGTCTTAACATAGCATGAAGATTACTTATAAGACAATAAGAAACAGTAACTATAAATATACAAGCCGCTACTGTGGTAATAGCCGCTATAGTCATAAGGCTGTTTTTTAATAGACCGTAAAAACCCTCCCTAATATAATATTTTATGGAACTAATCCTCATCGAAATAACCACCTCTCTTAACATCTCTAACAAGGTTTCCATGGTCAAGCATAACAACCCTTTTTTGCATTTGGTCAACTATATCGCTGGCGTGAGTAGCCACAACAACAGTTGTACCTCTTTTGTTTATTTCATTAAGCAAATACATAATGTCCCATGCCGTCTCAGGGTCAAGATTACCTGTAGGCTCGTCAGCTATAAGTATAGGCGGATTATTTACAATAGCTCTTGCTAAAGCCGTTCTTTGCTGTTCCCCTCCCGAAAGCTCATTGGGATAAGCTCTCGATTTGTTTTGAAGCCCAACAAGAGACAGCACAGTAGGCACATTTCTTGCTATATGCCTTGATGATGCCTCAGTAACCCTCATAGCGAACGCTACATTTTCATAAACGGTTTTTTTAGGCAGCAGCCTAAAGTCTTGAAACACTATACCAAGTTCCCTTCTTAAATAAGGTATTTGACTGTGACTCATTTTTGTTGTGTTTATACCGTTAATTATTATATCCCCGCTTGTGACGTCAAGTTCTTTCATAAGCATTTTTATAAGCGTAGATTTACCCGAACCACTTGAACCTATTATAAACACAAATTCTCCGCGCTCTATATGTAACGATATATTCTTTACCGCGTGAGAACCGTTTGGATAAACCTTTGATACATTATCAATGGTAATCATTAAATACTCCCTTTCAAATTAATAAATCAGTATGACATTTTTTCCATAAAAAGCATATATCGGCTTACCATAAGCGTTATTTTAAATATAATAGCATCGTCAAAGTTTCTTAAATCAAGACCTGTCATTTTTTGAAGTTTATCAAGCCTGTATACAAGAGTGTTTCTGTGTATATAAAGCTGTCTTGATGTTTCAGACACATTAAGGTTGTTTTCAAAAAACTTGCCTACAGTTGTAAGCGTTTCTTCATCAAAGTCATCTATAGTAAGCCCATGCAGCACTTCTCTTATAAACATTTTGCAAAGCGGCAAAGGTAATTGATAAATAAGTCTTCCTATTCCAAGCTGCTCATAATTTATAATATTTTTTTCAGAGTCAAATATTCTTCCTACTTCAAGCGCCATTTTGGCCTCTTTATAAGAGCGTGATACATCTTTAAGGTCATTTACAGCAGTACCTATAGAAACAAAAGCCTTGCTTCCAGTATCATTTCCTATAGTCTCGGATATATTTTTGGCTATTTTTATAATTTCTTCTGTTGTTTCTTTTTCGCGTATTTCTTTAACAAGTATTATACAGTGTTCATCAACGGCAGTTACAAAATCTCTTGTTTTAGACGGAAATATATTTCTTACCATTTCAACTATATTCATTTCTTTATCAATATTTGTTTCAATAAGAAAAACAATTCTTTTAACATTGTTTTCTATATGCAGTTTTTTCGCTCTGCTATATATATCAATTAAAAGCAGATTATCAAGAAGAAGGTTTTTAATAAAATTATCCTTGTCATATCTTTCTTTATAAGCCACAAGTAAACCTTGTATTTGGAAAGTGGTTATTTTACCTATTCTGTAGCTTTCCTCATCGTCACCTTTAACCTGAACTACATACTCGGGCACACCATTATCATAAACCTTAAAATACTGGTATCCCGAAACCATCTGGCTCTCAGCAGCCGAGCTTACAAAGTCGTTTATACCATTAATCTGTTCTCCTGTCATATCATCTTCTGTAGTGGCTATTATTTTACCCTCTTTTTCAATAACGCTTAGCTCTTTTCTTGTAATATTTTTAAGTCCCTCAATAGTACTTTGTAAAATTTGATTAGAAATCATAAATTTCACCCCGTCTTTACTTTATTGTTATATAATTTTAACCCGCTAAGTAGAACCCTCGTTTTTTAGGCGATGAATACTTACTTATGTGTTTTGCGGTAGTACAAGCTATCGCCGAACACAAAGGCATTGTTAAACGCCTTAGCTATGTCGGCTATGAGTATTTTTGCAAAGCAAAAATGCAAATAGTCTTTGACTTATTTGTTAAAAACTTACAATAAACACTTAATTTGTATACAAAAATCATATTTTTAGCCAAAATAACTATAATATAACCTCACTTTATAACATAATACCAAAAATCTCAAAAATAATCTACAAAAAAAATATAACTTTTTTAATAATTTTAAAAATTAAGCGTACTTAATCAAAAACCAACATATTAATACAATTTATGTGTTGTTGTAATATTGCACAAAATGTTATAAATAAAGTATACAAAATGTAATTTTCAAAGCCAAAATAAAACAAATCCCATTTGTACAAATTTACTCTACAAAATTAATTTATGCTTTTAATATCACTAAATCCCTCTCCCATAACCTCTGTAACATCGGTTACAATAACAAAAGCGTTAGAGTCAAATTTTCTTACTATTTCTTTTATAACAGCCGTTTCTTTGTTTCCAAAAACACATAGCAAAACTTCTCTCTCTGCTCCAGTAAACATTCCTTTTCCAATAAACGATGTTACGCCTCTGTCCATATTTTTCATTATATAATCGGCTATCTCGTTACTTTTTTCGGATATAATCATAGCCGCTTTAGAAAACGAGAAACCATCAAGCACAACATCAATTACTTTTCCGGATATAAAAGATGATATAACTGCATAAAGCGCTCTTTCTGCTCCAAAAACAAAAAATCCTGTCATAATTATAAAAGCGTTTATAACAAATATAATAGCCGATAAAGATAAATATGGTTTTCTCTTGTGTATAACAGCCGCCAACAAGTCAACCCCGCCTGTGCTTGACATAGCTCTTAAAATAAGTCCTACGCCAATACCGTCAAAAACGGCACCATAAACAGCAACCAATGTAATATCTCCTTTAAAGGCTGGTATTAAAGTAGCCGCCTGTAAAGCCACCGAAAGACCAATAGTGCATAACACACTTTTAAATATATACTTTTTTCCAAGAATTGAGTATGACACTAAAAAAAGAGGTATATTAAGAACTATATTCGATACCGAAACAGGCACTTTTAACATTCTGTTCATTATAATTCCAATTCCCGAAAACCCGCCCAAAACAATATTGTTAGGCTCAAAAAACACACTTATTGAAATAGCTAAAGATATTATACCAGTTATAATAAAAATAATGTTTAAACTTTTATTCAATATAAACACCTCTTTTAGAACAAAATACCGCGCAAAAATTACGCGGCTTGTTTGTACTATATTTTAATTTTTTATTTAACATTTCTTTTAATAATTATCATAATAGCAAATTTAGGCAGTTTTAACATTCTTTTAAATCTGGTTGGCTGTTTAATAAGCCTGTAAAGCCATTCTATACCCATTGTACGGTATATTTCAGGCGCTCTGTTAAGGTTTCCAGCCATAACATCAAAACATCCCCCAACGCCAATAGCCACTCTTGCTCCTGTAAATCTAAGATTGTCATATATCCATTTTTCCTGTTTAGGCGAGCCGAGACCAACAAGCAGTAAATCTGGCGATGCGGCTTTTATTTCCGCTATTATATTGTTCTCATCCTTTTGAGAAAAATACCCATTTCTACAGCCCACAACATTAATTCCCTTATATTTAAGTTCTACTCTCTTAGCTGCCTCAGCCGCCACGCCAGGCTTTCCGCCAAAAAAGTACACAGTTCTGTTTTCATATTTCATTTTATCAAAAACATTAATACAAAGGTCATATCCTGAAACACGTTCTTTAAGTTTTTTGTGGCAAAATTTAGACGCCCATACAATGCCTATTCCGTCTGGCACAACAAGGTCAGCCGCTCTTAATATACTAAACAAAGTCTTATCTTTTTGGGCATCCATAACAATTTCGGGATTAGGCGTGCAAACTATATGCTCCCCACCATCTTTAAAATAACCCATTACCTTTTTAACAGCCCCGTCCATTCCTGTTGTATCAAAAGGCACGTCCATTATTTCAATTATATCTTTCATAACAATATCCCTTTCGCTTTATTTGTCAATTAACTTAATAAGGTATTTAACATTGTCTTTAGAACGTTTCTTCATAACATTAGCTACTTTTGATAATTTTTGCTCATAAAACTCTCTATTTTCAACTATATCTTTTAAATGTTCAAATGCCTTTTTCATATCATAATTTTTAACATCTCCACCAGAAGGCATACCAAACAGAGCAAGGTAATACTCAATTTTAGGGTCATATACAAAACCAAGCATAGGCACAGATCTGTTAGCAGCAAATATAAGAGTGTGCAGTCTCATGCTTATAACAGCCTCCATAATACTTATAGCCCCCATAATCTCATTTGGAGTACAGTTTTCGGCTAATATATAAGCTCTGTTTTTCATATATCCCATTACTTTTTCGCTAACTCCTGTGTCAGAAGGCTCCTGCATGGCTATAAAAACTATGTTTCTTTCAAGTTCGTCACATATTCTGTCACAAAGAAATGCCATGTCTCTTAAAAATTTATCTATATCCTTCCAATTTCTTACCGAAACACCTATAATAGGTTTATTAATAGGTATATTTGATTTTTTCAAAATTTCTTTGGCTTTATCACTTTCCATACATTCCATAGAGAACACAGGGTCGGCTGTAACAATAACATTTTTGTTGCTTACACCTATTTTCCTAAGCTCTGTTAAAGAGTTTTCTTCTCTTAAAGTTATAAGGTCTGCTTTATTTACAACTCTTTTAACAATACGGCGGTTTCTTTTTTTCTCAACAGGTCCTATTCCATTGGCGTAAAGCATAACTTTTTTGTTAAATATTTTAGCCATTTTTATTATTGATATATAGTATATAAGTGAACGTGTGCTTGTTCTGTCCTGAAGAAGGCTTCCGCCGCCACTTATAAGAACATCACATTTAATTATAGCAAACAATACTTTAAGTATATTATATCTGTCAACAACTTTCACGCCATATTTTTTATGAGTCTGTTCTGGTTTATTAGCTAAAACCGTAACATCAATATCGTGGTTTGACTTTTTTAAATTAGAGTATATAGATATTAATATAGCATCATCACCCGAATTATTAAAGCCATAATACCCACTCATAAGCACTTTGCAGCTCTTTCGGCTGTTTAACGCCGCGTTATAAGCTAATATACAGTCTTTAGCCATTTTGTTTACCGAATAATACTTAAATATTATTTCTCGTCCGTATTTACCTAAACTTTCCCTTTCTTCATCACTAATATAAAAAGCGTTCACTATGTCTTTAAACAAATTCACTTCGTTTGTAATATCACAGCCACGGCAGCAAAAGTTATTATCAGCGGCTTTTTCAAAATTACTTTTTTCAAACAAACCTATATACCCTTCATTACCAGCTAAAATAACAGGTTTTTGGGCACTCATAGCCTCAAGCGCCGCGCGACTTACACCAACAAATACTTTTCCGCTTGACACAATTTTATTTATATCAGTTCTTGCGCCTGTCATTATTATACATTTTTTTCCTATTTTGTTGTTTACGGCTTCAGCCTTTTGCTTAAGCTCATCAAATACATTTCCGCCGCCTACTATTATTATTCTCAAATTTTGTATTTTATTGTTTAATTTTTCGGCTATATTTATTATAAGTTTCGCGGCATAAGCTCTATCTTCATCCATACGGCTTACATATACAAGCCTGTTTTCGTTCTTTTCTAAATTAAACTCTCTCTCAAAATCATCAAAATCCTGTTTGGGTGAGAATTTATCAGTGTCTATGCCATTTATTGTAACAAATATATCTTCGCTGTCAATGCCATAATTTTTTATAAGATACTTTTTAATATCATCACTTACAGCTACGGTTTTTTGTCCCCAATTAGTTAGGTATTTAAGCCCGCCTTGAGTATTAAAAACCCAATGCGCCGTTGATACAAAAGTAAATTTCATTTTTCGCTTCAAAATTCCACACAAAAAACCTGGTATTCTCGCGTGAGCATGTACAATGTCTATTTTCTCATTTTTAATAATTTTGCGTAGCATAAAATATGAACGAAACATGCTTATAAAATTTCGTTTATTCATAGGCACTTTATAATGCTTTATGCCGCATTGGCTAAGCTCTTTTTCATAAACTCCGCCGTTTGATGCCACAACAATTCTGTACCCCATTCTATTAAGCTCTCGGCTAAGCTCTACAACATGAGTTTCAGCTCCGCCAATATCAAGACCGTTTAAAGCCATTAAAACCGAACAGTCATTTTTCATAAACCCACCGCCGTCAATTTATCGAATATATAGAACCGTCACACTCAAAATATTTTGTCATAAACTTTCTTTGAGAACCCACAAGCAGCTCATAAGTTCTGTTTACAAATGTTCCCGAACTGTTTGTAACAGCTTGAGCCTCAACAGTGAATATAACATTTATTCTGTTTTCAACATTAACTTTGCTTATTGTTCCATCAGGCATATTAATATAATCATATGCCTGCTCGCTTTCTACATTAACTATTCTTCCAATTTCGTTACCACTTGTTTTGTCAAAAATAAAATCTCCCTCAACAACATTGTCAAGCACATAATTTCTTATTCTATCAACCTTAACAGTATATGTTACTGGCTGCATAGCTACAGTATTGTTTGTTTTGTCCATAAACTTAAATTTATACACAGCCCCAAATATAAGCACAACAACTATAAAAACCACACACAGGTCAATTACATTTACTTTTCCAAACAGTTTTCCTTTTTTGTCAATAAATCTCATGTCGCTGCCCCCTTATCTTTCAATATCAAGTATATACCCACGTCCGGCGTATCCATTTCCCTTTATGGCAACTTCAAGCCCAACTTTTACTGTATAATACCCATTAACTTTAAGGTCAGACGCACTTTCAGTTACATTAGCCTCAACTGTTATTATATCTCTTTCTCTTGTAGGCATTACAGCCTCTCTAACAGCGCCTGTTTGAACATCATTTACAAGTCTTTTATAAGGTTCTGCCTTAACCTCAACAACTTTTCCCATGTAATAATTTTTAACATTGTCAGTTATATCGTCACCTACATTTATAAGTTCCGAAAATCCCTCATAATTATCAATAAGCTCAAAAGTATATCTTATTGTTTTAGTTTCGGCTACAGTTTCTTTGTGCAAATATTTATATCCCACAATAGCCACAGCAAAAACAACAACTATTATAACTAAATCAAACACATTAAACTTACGCTTTCTTTTTTCCATTCTTTTTATCCTCCATTAATAACAAATACTCGTTTTCTATATTTTTAGCGTATATTTCAGCTGTAAATTTTTGGTTAAATATTTCTTTGGAGCGCTCTGCCATATAATTATAAATATTTGTGTCCTCATAAAGCTCCTTAATACATAAAGCTAATTTTGTGCTATTTTTAAGCGGGAATATAAAACCATTCTCACCATCATTAATAACTCCTGGGTTTCCGCCAAAATTACTTACAACTGCTGGTATACCCATACTCATACCCTCAAGAAGTGAAAGACTTGTAGCCTCCGTTCCATAAGATGCGTTTACCTGCACATCCATTACCGAAAGTATTCCCCTTACATCATTAACAAAACCTGCCATTATAACGGTATCATTAAGTTTTTTGTCGTCTATAATTTTTTTAATTTCCTTTTCATAACTTCCTGTTCCAGCTATTATAACTTTAATTGGTATATTTTTGTCTCTAAGCATTTCTGCTGCCTCAATAACATAAACATGTCCCTTGTAAGGCTCTATTCTTGCCAGTATACCAATAACAAAATCTCCATTTAAAATATTGTACTTTTCTTTTATGCTTTTTATTTTTTCATCATCAGCCTTAACAACAGGCTCTACACCATTTAATATAACGTCTATTTTGTCTTCGCTTATTCCACCGTCAGTAAGATTTTTTTTAGCAGCGTCAGCAACAGCTATTATACGTTGTGCAAAAAACTCGTTTACTTTTTTATTGATAACCATTCCAATTCCATGACTTATTCTATCACTTACCGGAAAAACTGAGTGACGAGTGTATATTATTTTCTTTTTGCATATTTTAGCCGCTATCCTTCCACTCATAGTACCATGAGTATGTACAATGTCGGGGTTAAGACGCTTTATTATTTTTCTCAAATTTTTTATTCCCTCTAAACTTAAAGATTTGTCGGTTATGCCTTCAGCTTCTATAACGTCAATTTTAAGTTTCTCAATTTCATTTTTTAAAAGACTTCCCTTTGGAACAACAACTTTTACAGAATATTTTTTTCTATCACAGTATTTAATAAAGTTAAGCACACACTTTCCAGCTCCGCCTATATTGCTGTCGCTTATTATGTTAAGTACCTTTATCAAAAATCATTCCTCCTTTAACGCCATATATCCTGTTGCCACAGCCCCAAGAGCTATATATATCCAAAACAAAAGCGTTACTCTATAATTATAAAACGTATAATCAAACAAACTTTGTACAATAAATCCAGATATAGACGACATAAAAGATATAACAAATATTTTAGTTGTTTTATCATCAATATTTATATAAGCTCTAAAAAGAAGTTTAAAAAATTGATATATAACAGATACAAAAAGTATTATTCCCATTATTCCAGTATCGCACATAACCTGAAGAAAAGTGTTATGAGAATGAGGCGCGCTTATTTGATTATAACCATAATATGGATAAACTTTGTTATACGCACTTTGCCCTGGTCCTATGCCCGAAAGCCAATAATCTTTAAGCATACTTATTGTTCCCATGTATATATAAAATCTGTAAGATGTAGAGCTGTCCTGCATATTGCCTATACTCATAAATCTGTTTATTATTGTGTCTGGAAGTACAAATGGCATTAACAAAAGCCCTAATATGCCTAAAATTATAAATCTTCTGTCAAGCAGTACCATAAATACACCAGCAGCAACCATAATACCCAAATAACAACCCCTTGAGTATGTTAATATAAGGCACACCATCATAACTCCTGCTGCGAAAAAATAAAATAGTTTAAATATATTGTTTTTAGCCACAAAAAAGCATGCTACAGCCGTTGGTATTATAAGCAAAAGATACTCTCCCAAAACATTAGGGTTTCCAAGGGTAGAGTACACCCTAAACTGAATTGACTCAAACATATCCTTGTCCACCCAAACGCCGCCAAACTTACCTGGGTTAATATACTGATAAAATCCATAAAAAGACACAAATATCCCAGCGGCAATCATAAGTGTTAAAAGAACTCTAAACTGTATTTTCTTTTTTATACAGTTTATAACTACAATATAAAACATTATAAACATAACTGTAAGAAACCCGCCGTATAAACTGCCTTTTATATCAACCGATATAAATATTGATATAAAATAAATTAAAGCAAACACATATACATATTTATTAATAGGATAATATTTAAGTTTAGACTTAGGCGTACACAAAATATATAACGCCAAAGAGCCAAAAGATGCTAAAGAAAAAAGTATTATAACCATTGTAGGCGCTATGGGAGCTAATACTATAGCAAAAGCCGCCCATAAAAACACCATTTTAAATATACTGCCCTCAAGCAGTTTATCTATTTTAAGCATTTTAAAAACACTGATTAAAAAACGTCTTATAATTCTATAAATTTTAAAAAAAACACTTCCTCTTGTTGATGAAACATTCTCGTTAGGCGAAAGAAATATTTCCGCCGCTCTGCTGTTTTTAATAACATTAAGCAAAAAACTGCCTATTCTTGACAAAAATCCATATATAATACTGTTTTCAAACAAAATTTATCACCTCTCCTTGAGAATAAATGTATACTCTCAAAACCTCGCAAACTTTTCAAATGTTAAAAATTTATACAGCGTTTTATTTTAGCGCCTTTTTAATGACGCTATAATATTTAAAGCGTTTGTCATCATATTTATTTTAAGCGCCATAGCGCATAAAGCGTACACTACAATACCAGATAAAGTTGTAAAGCATATAACAGCAATACCCTCAATATTTTTAGACATACCTAAACTTAAAACTACATTTTTTATAATAACAATAAACACAAGCATAAATAAAGCGGCGATTAGCATTTTTAATATTTCCTTAATATTCTTTTTATTTAGTATTTTGTTTTTTATCTGCATAGGAACAAATAAAATTACAGCCGATATAGTTTGTGATACAGCTGATGCTATTGCTAAACCGCCTACGTCTATTTTGCCATAAAGTGCCTCACACAATATAACATTTACTACTATAGATACTATACCGCTTATTAAAGGCGTTTTTCCATTCTGTTCGGCATAAAATGCTCTACTTAATATATTTTGTATAGCAAAACCCGGCATACCAAGAGAAAAATAAAACAGTGCCCTTGACGTTATAGTAACCGCAAAATCGTCAAAATTCCCTCGCTGATACACTACGCTTATTAAATTTTCTGATAAAACCATAAGCCCTAATGCCATAGGGAATATTAAAAATGCCATAGCCTCCATAGTAGATGATATAGTATTTCCAAAATTCTCATTGTCATTACTTATAGACATTCTTGAAAGTTTAGGAAATATAACATTAGCGATTGACAACACAAAAACACCTATAATTATTGAGTATATTGTATTGGCATAATTTATAGCCGAAACACCCGCGCCATTAAAAAGCCTTGAGGCAAATTTTGTGTTTATGGCTATATTTATAGGTTGTACCCATGTTCCCACCATAACAGGCAGCATAAGTGCAAATATTTTTTTTATTCCATCATCTTTTATTTTAAAACAAAAACTATATCTATACCCCTTTTTTAAAAGAGCGGGAAACTGTATAACAGCCTGCATAAGCCAGCCTATTAAAAAAGCTACAGTTAAACCATATACACCAAACACGTCATTTAAAAATATAAAATATAGTATTATAACTACATTAGACGCTATACTCATAGCCGCCGGAATATTAAACTCATCCATAGATTGCAATATTCCTACAAGCGAGAAAGCTATGCCAGTAAATATAGTTGTTGGAAAAAGTATTCTCAATAATTTTACACATAACTCTGCTGTTTGTCTATCAAAACCATCAGCAAAAACATTAGTTATATAAGGCGCGAATATAATTCCAAAAATAGTTATTATTCCAGTTAAAAAAGTCATTATTGTTATAAAATTACTTGATAGCTCAAACGCGGCTTTTTTTCCGTATTTTTTTAAATATTCATTAAATATAGGTATAAAACTTGCCGATATAGCTGATGCAAACACAACATCAAAAAAAATTCTTGGTATTTGACTTGCTGTTAAAAAAGCGCTTGCCTCCATTCCTACCGAAAATTTTCCGGCTAAAAACATCTCTCTTACAAGTCCTAATATTTTTCCAACAAGCGTTATAACCATCATAAAACCAGCAGCTTTTACAGTGCCATTGTTTTCTTTTTCCATTGTGTTCACTTCCTAATTTATACTTTTAATACAAATTTGTTAATTGACTTTAACACAACAAAACGTGCCAAAAAAATGGCACGTTGTATTTATTTCATTAGTCAAAATACCATTCATATTATTACTTAGCAAAAATACCAATAATTTATATTGTATTTAATGCTAAGCTGTATTAACAGACTTAATTTTTTAATAATATAACAATAAGCCCCGCTTTTTTTGGCGGCGGGACTTAATTAGTTAATTAAAATCTTTTACGCAAGAACGAAGGTATATGAATTACCTCTCCCTCGTCATCAAAGTCGTAATTATTGCTATTATTAGTATCTTGCTGCTGTTGCTTTTCAGAAGACTGAGTATTTATATTATTATCACTTATGTTGTTATAGCCTTGGTTTTCATATCCGTTGTTAGAACGCAAGTTTCTATTTGTATCAGAAAATTCAAAAGCGTCTTTTAATCCTTTAGGCGCCATTGCCTTTATATCTTCCTCAAATCCTGTGGCTATTACAGTAACAACAACCTCATCTTTAAGACTCTCATTTATAGTTGTACCAAATATAATCTCAGCATCTGGGTCAATAGCCTCTTTTATAAGGTTAGTAGCCTCGTCCGCTTCCAAAAGACCAAGATTGTCATCACCGGCAAAATTAATAAGCACATATTTCGCACCATTTATTTTTGTCTCAAGTAAAGGACTTTGTATTGCCGCCTTAACAGCAAGCTCCGCTTTATCCTCGCCTGTGCCATGACCTATACCCATATGTGCTATACCTTTTTCGGACATAATTGTTTTAACATCGGCAAAGTCAAGGTTAATAACTCCCGGTTTAGATATAAGGTCGGCTATTCCCTGAACACCCTGCCTTAAAATCTCATCAGCTTTTTTAAAAGCATTTACAAAACTTGTCTTTTTATCAACAACCGAAAGTAGTCTTTGGTTAGGTATAACAACAAGCGTATCAACATTCTTTTTTAATTCTTCAAGCCCTCTTTCGGCTTTTTCCATTCTTTTTTTACCTTCAAAATTAAAAGGTTTTGTAACAACAGCAACTGTAAGTATTCCCATAGATTTTGATATTTCGGCTATTTTAGGCGCTG
>CATJUP010000064.1 GCA_949743655.1 uncultured Eubacteriales bacterium | reverse complement strand
ATTAAAAAGTCTGAAACATCAAACTTATCTATATATACCACATCACCTTCGCTATATGTGGCTATATGTACTGTACAGCTATATTTTTTTGTAAGCTCCTCACAAAACTGTTTAGCTTCGGTTCGTAAATCCATACGCCCCTCAACAGCACAGCCAAGCTCAAAAAGTTTAAGACCAAGGCGATATTTTTTTGTATCGCTGTCTTGCTCTAAAAACCCAACCTCAACAAGAGTGTTAACTATGCCATATACAGTGCTTTTGCTCATGCCCATAAAAGAGGCGATTTCGGATATACCAATATTGTTGTTTTTAATAAAAATGTTAAGTATATTAGCTGCTTTAACAATAGACATTATTGTAACGCTTTGATTAGTAGACATAAGCACCACCTTTTCGGTATTAACGAACGGTTTTCGGTATTGATGTAATTATATTTTGCACCAATATTTTAAATATGTCAATAGAATTTTTATATTTTTAATAACAAAAAAGCGACAGCAATATTTATTTTAGCGGTCGCTTATTATTTTATCTATATCTTCTGTTTCTTAAAGAGGTTTCTATATTATGAAAATTTTCCTCTCTATATTGTTCTAATCTTTTTCTCCTTTTTCTTCTTTGATTTCTATAATTAATTTTTATTATAACAGTGCGTAAAACTAAAACAAAAAGTACAGCTATTGAGGCAAAAATTAGTGAAACTTTTATTTTGTATTTTAATAAATTCTCTTCTGAAGACGCCATAACTGGTATAGCTTGAGTCCCAATTTCGGTTTTTGATATTATATCGGCGCTGGCTATTTCTTTATCGTTTAAAGTATATTTTACATTACCTATAACTTTGCCATAATTTATAGGCGGTTGTAGTTCTTCAGGAATATTTATATATGTTTTAATATCGTTTTGTGAGTATTCTAAAGGTATTGTTACTGATATATCTTTGTTATAATATGTGTTTATTTCCTGAGTCTCGTCAGAAAGCAAGCCTTCTGAAACAACTTTAGCGCTTTGGCATACATCACCGGATTTGCATATTTCTACTGTTTTAAAGTTTTTAAGACCATAGTCAAAAAGCTGAATTGTATCAGTATACTCGCCATAGCCCGTTGAATGTAAAACAACAGATATAACTTCTATGTTGTCATTTTTTGCATATGAAACAAGTGTGTTTCGGGCTTGGTCTGTAAAGCCAGTTTTACCTCCCTCACAATTTTCGTAATAAAAAGATGATGACGGTTTTATAAGCTGTGTTTGCCCATGAAGATAACGTGTTTCAGTCTGTTTGTTTGTTGGAGGTATTTCGTAATAAGTAGAGGATAGTATTTGTTTAAATTGTGGGTATTTAAGTAATTCCTGTGCTATAAGCGCCATGTCATAGGCTGTTGTGTAATGGTTTTCATCATGAAGACCATTGGCGTTTACAAAGTTTGTATTTTTAGCGCCGAGTTCTTTTGCTCTTTTGGTCATATGTTCCGCAAATTTGTCAAGACTTCCGTCTATATGCTCGGCTACTCCGTTTGACACTTCGTTTGCAGATTGCAGCATTATGGCGTAAAGTGCCTGTTCTATTGTAATTTCTTCATCGGGGTTTATTGCTATATGACTGCTGCCTGGTTCTATAGAAAAAACAGCTTCGTCTGAGAATGTTATTTTTTCATTCATATCACAGTTTTCTAAAGCAAGTAAAACTGTCATTAGCTTTGTTATACTTGCAGGGTACTCTTTTTTATCAATTTCTTTGCCATATAAAATATCACCTGTAACTGCATCTATAAGTATTGCGGAGTCAGCCTCAAGCTGTATTGAGTTATAATTTTCTTTTATGCCTTGAGTAAGCTCAACAGCATAAACAGATATATTTAAATTTAAAAAATATGATAACAACAAAAAAATTAAAAGTCGTGGTTTTATTTTTCTCATTTGACAGCCTTAACCCCTTTAATAAAATTATTTTTGATATTTTTTAAATACTCTCTACTATTTTTAATTATTTCGTGTTACAATTATAAAATAGCTTTAATGTATACCTTATTTATAATTTACTCAACATTAAGTAATTATAACAGATTTTTTATATAAGTTGTATTAATATTTGTAAAGAAGAGGATTTTTTTGAAAAAAGACAAATTACTATGTTTTGCTGTGTCCTTATGTGTGATATTTTGTGGTTTATGGTATTTATCGTACAGCGGCAAAAACAAAACCATTTTTAGCAAAGGAAAAACTACATATTACTACAATGTAAAAACACAGCAGGATTTTATAAACGAGCTTAAAGCAGAAAAAGTTGTTAATATAAATACCGCTGATAAAGAACGCCTTACATCTCTTAACGGTATAGGACCTAAAATAGCGGAAAGAATAATTGAATATAGACAAGAGTTTGGAAATTTTAGCAAAAAAGAAGACATAATGAATGTAAAAGGCATTGGTGAAAGCACTTTTAATGATATAAAGGATTTTATTTCGGTTGAGGGAGAGAGTTAAATGGCATACAAGATACTTGTTGTTGATGATGAAAAATTGATTGTAAAGGGTATAAAATTTAGCCTTCAGCAAGAGGGTATGGAGGTTGAGGCCGCATATGACGGAGAAGAAGCCCTTAATTATATTAAAGAAAAAAATTTTGATTTGATAGTTCTTGACGTAATGTTGCCTAAAATGAACGGTCTTGATGTATGCCAGCAAGTAAGAGGATTTTCTCAAGTGCCCATAATAATGGTTACGGCTAAAGGTGAGGATATGGATAAAATAATGGGTCTTGAGTATGGTGCTGACGATTATATAGTAAAGCCTTTTAATATACTTGAGTTAAAGGCGAGAATAAAAGCTATATTAAGAAGAAGTGTTAAAAAGGTTGATATTGGAGAAAAAACAACCTCAAATACACTTGAAGTAAGAGGACTTAAAATTGACTTTGATTCGAGACGTGTTTTTATAAATGGCAAAGAAACAAACCTTACAGCCAAAGAGTTTGATATGCTTGTACTTTTTATGGAAAATCCAGAAAAAGTGTATAGCCGTGAAACTTTGCTTGACACTATATGGGGTTATGATTATCCTGGAGACGCAAGAACGGTTGATGTACATGTAAGAAGGCTTAGGGAAAAAATAGAGGAAAAGCCGAGCGAACCTAAATATATTTATACAAAATGGGGAGTTGGTTACTATTTCAGCTAAAAGAAAGGGCGGAAGCTATCGCATAAAATTTCTTATGATAACCACTTATTTGTGCGCCGGTATTATACCCCTTTTTCTTTTTACCGCTGTGGTGTTTAAAGCTACCGAAAGTTACTTTATGGAAGAAAAGAAAAAGGAGCTTTTAAATCAGGCTAATATATTTTCGGGGCATATAACTATATCAGGCTATATTACAAACAGTGATATGAGATATGCTTTTGGCAGAGATATTAGAGTTACAAGCGAACAAGGCGGATATAGGATAATAGTTACTGACGATATGGGTTTTGTTCTTGATGACTCAAATGGTACAGAAACTGGAAAAATAATAATGATACCAGAAATTATAGAGGCGCTTGAGACAAAAGACGTTGCCAAAGAGCAAAAAAACGGTGATATATATGCTGTGGCATCTATAGTTGATGAGAGTAGCAAAAAAATAGGTACTGTACTTATAGTATATAGTCCAAAAGACATACAAAACATAATAGATGGAATTAAAAAGCCGGTATATGCTATGACAGTGCTTATAGCGTGCATAGTGCTTTGTTTTGTTCTTGTACTTTCTCACGCTATAACAGGACCTTTGAGTCGTCTTATGGAGGTTATTAAAAAAATATCCGAAGGTCATTTTGATGAGAGAATGGTTGTTGATGCTAACTCAAGAAACGAGATTATGCAAATAGGCGCGGCAGTTAATAATATGGCAGAAAAGTTGGACGAGGTTGAGACGTCAAGACAAAATTTTGTGTCGAATGTAAGCCACGAGCTTAAAACGCCTTTAAGTTCGATAAAAGTTTTGAGTGAGGCTATACTTTTAGACAGTGAAGCGCCTAAAGAAATGTATATTGAGTTTTTGAGAGATATAAACTCTGAAATTGACAGAATGACAGAGATTATAAACGACCTGCTTATGCTTGTAAAACTTGACCAAAAAGAAATACCTGTAACATTTAAAACTGAAAGCCTTAATTTGGTTATTGAAAATATAATAAAAATGTTAAGACCTCTTGCTAATAACAAGAATATAAATTTTGAGTATTCTGCTATTAAAGAGGTAAGCGCCGAAATAGACCGCACTAAACTTACGTTAGCTATATCAAACCTTGTTGAAAATGCTATAAAGTATACAGATAATGACGGAAAAGTTAAAGTTGTGCTCGACTGTGACCACCAAAACGCTTTTATAACAGTGTCTGACACGGGCATTGGTATGGCAGAGGAGGAGATTGGAAAAATTTTTCAAAGATTTTATAGAATTGATAAGACACGAGACAGAGAAACAGGTGGGACAGGTCTTGGTCTTTCCATAACGCACTCAACTATACTTATGCACAACGGAAGTATAAAAGTTACAAGCCGTGAAAACGAGGGCACAACATTTGTTGTAAGAATACCTCTTATTAATAATATATAAGGAGGGCGGTTTAATGAAAAAAACAAATATAGTTTTTGTTACCGCTATTTTATGTATTTTAGTGGTTAGCCTGTTTATATCGGCTGTGAATAATAAAAAAAACAATATAAATCAGGGAGTAAATGTATATTATGTAGACACTGAGTCTCAAGAGCTTAAAAGTGAGATTTATAATATAGCTGGAAGCTCTAAAGATGAGATACTTACAAACGCCATAAAAATGATGAGGTCTAAACCTAAAAATGAGAAATATGCCATAGCCATACCAGAAGATGTTGAGATTAACGGTTTTTTTGAAGTAAACGGCGTTATTGGGGTTAATTTTTCTGAAGAATATAACAACATGACAAAAAGTGGAGAGATGTATTGCCGTGGAGCGATTATAAAAACTTTAACCGAGCTTTATTTTGTTGATAAAATTGAGTTTTTTGTTTCTGGAGAGCCTTTAAAGAGGACAAATGGAGAGCCTATTGGACCTGTTGGAAGTGATGACATAATTATAAATGGCGTTATTGAGGCAGAACCTATAACATCTGTAAAAGTTGTTACATTGTATTTTGCCAACTCAAATCTTACAGGGCTTGTTCAGGAAGAAAGGCGTATAGAAGTAAACCGAACCCAGCCTATTGAGAAATATATTATAGAAGAGCTTGTTAAAGGACCTCAGCAAGAAAATAATATAGCCACAGTTCCAGCAGAAACAAAAGTAAGGAATTTAGCTATACAAGACGGTATTTGTTATGTTGATTTAAGCTCGGATTTTGTATCTAAACAAGTATCGGGTATGAATGACGAAAGACTTACAATATATTCGATAGTAAACTCTCTTTCGGCTATAAACAGCAATATAAGTAAAGTACAGTTTCTTATAGAAGGAGAGAGACAGGAAATGTATAAAAATTTGGAGTTTAGTCAGCCTTTTGAGCCTAAGGATTTGATTGAATAATGAAAAGATTAGCTTTTATGTCGTTTATATTTTTAGCGGTATCAATAATAGCTGGCAGATATTTAAAAGGTAATTTAATTTGGTTGTTTGCTATAGCGGCTATATTGGCTTGTATAGCTTTATACGCCAAAACAAAAGATTTTTCGGCATTTATACTTTTGCTTTTTGTTGGAGTTGGAATTGTTATTGTAAACAATTTTAGCCATAAAGGTTTAGTATTGCCAGATACGGGATATATAAAAGGCACTGTTTATGATATTAATTTTAATTCTTCTGGTGGAGAGACAGTTGTAATTGACAAAATTAGCTTATGCACCAAAAGTAGTGAGGAAAGTTTAAAGGGACGAGGTATTGTATACACTAACTCAGGAGTTTTTGTAAAACGCAATGATGTTATAGCAATAAAATATGAAGATTTAAAGTCGTATGATAATTTTTACACTAACGATATTTTTGATACTCAAGAATATATGCTTATAAATAAATTGTCTTTTATAGCTAATGCCGAAGAAGTATTTTTGTTGGGTAATGAAAAAACAAACTTTAGGCAAATACTTATGGCTATAAGAGATAAGTTTGGAAATGTTTTTGACAATATATATCCAAAAAATGAGGCAGGAATATTAAAAGCTATAATATTGGGTGACACCTCATGTTTGGATAGCAATATAAGAGAGCTTTACTCATCAGCTGGTATTGCGCATGTTCTTGCTGTTTCAGGTTTGCATACGGCTATTATTGCTCTTACTCTTAAACTAATTTTTAAAAAATTTGGTATAAACAATAGAAAGACAGCCGCAATTATAATAGCGGCTCTTTCGGTTTACGCCATTTTTGTAGGTGCTAAACCATCTGTTGTAAGAAGTGTTATAATGGTAAACACTGCTTTTTTGGGTGAAATTTTATATAGAAAACCGGACTCATTAAACTCAATGGGTTTGGCGGGCATAATTATACTTTTTATTAATCCTTATAATATTTTTAATATAGGTTTTCAGTTAAGTTTTATTTCTGTATTATCAATAATGCTATTTGCTGAGTTTTATGGAAATGAAAAAAAAGGCTTTATAGAAAATATAAAACAGTCAGCAATGTTATCTTTTTTTGTGAGTATATGTACTTTTCCTATTACGGCTTATGGGTTTTATAAATTTTCGTTGTACGGTTTTATAACAAATCTATTTGTTGTGCCTTTTTTAGGGCTTATTACTGTTATGGCATTTTTAAGTGCCGGCGTTGGTTTTGTAAGTATAACGGCGGGTAAGTTTTTAGGTGGTATAGTTTATTGCGTTTTAAAATATATAAACGCTGTGTGTAATGTTATTGTATCAATGCCGTTTTCTGTTATATTGTGCGGAAAATTGAGCATTCTTTTTGTAGTGTTATTCTATTGTGTTATAATATCAATTTTTGCTGTAAAAAATTTAAAAATACATGTTACAGCATTTATTTTAATTTTATGCGTATTTTCACTTGTATCAAATAAATTAATATTTAAGTATAACAATATAGATTTTATGACCGATAAGTATGGCGGTGGTGTTGTTATAAATACATATGACAATAAAGTGTGTATTATTGGTCAAAAAAGCCGCCGAAATACATCTAAAGAATATATAAATATTGTTGATTACATAAACTCTTTTGGCAAAGATTATATTGACGTGTTTATACTTTCTGGAACAAACACAAATGATTTTAGGTTTGCTAAAAAAATTATTAATGAGATTTCTGTAAATGAGATATACATTCCAAAATGTGGTATAAAAGATTATGAAATGTATAGTTCTTTTATAAATGACGCCCGCAAATATGACATAATTATAAATTATATATCAGCTAACGATAAAATATACTTAAATGATAATTTCAGCTTAAATTGTGTTTATCCAATAAGTCCGCTTAGTGAAGAAATTGGTTATGGCGGACTTGTGTTAAAAATGAACTGTGGAAATAACAGTATTTTATACAGCAGCGATATAAGCGCTGTTGAAATGAGGTATATTATTTTTGCAGGTTATGATATAGCCGCTGACGTATTACGTTTAAATTATATAGAAAACGAGTATGTTGCTAATTTTATTGAAAACTCAACAGCGGAATATATTATTACATATGAAGAACACAAAAATTATTTGGATTTAAACAAAGAAGGCATAATTAATTTTAAAACAAACGGAAATAAAATATTTAAATATTAAGCGGGGTTATTATGAAAGTATTAAAAGATGATATAAAGAAAAAAGAATTTAAAAAGTGTTATCTTATTTATGGCGGTGAAAATTTTATAAGGCAAACATATTTAAACCGTATTAAAAGCACTGTTGTTACAGGCGGGTTTTCTGAAATGAATATTGATATTTTTGAAGAGCCGGATGATATTAATACTGTTATTGACGCTATACAAACACTTCCGTTTATGAGTGACAAAAGGCTTGTTATAGTTAAAAACAGCAAATTATTTAAAGCCGGGAAAAAAAATGACAGTGAAATAATGGCAGAAACAATTAAAAATATTTCAGAAAGTACATGTGTTGTTTTTGTTGAGGAAGAGGCAGACAAGCGAATTAAACTTTTTAAAACTATAGAAAAAGAAGGTCATGTGGCGTTGTGCAAAACGTTGGAAGGTGCAGAACTTTACGCTTGGGCTGAAAAAGAGTTTTATAAAAAAGGTGTAAAAATTAATAGAAAACAAACTATATACTTTTTTAATATTATTGGAAATGGAATTGAAAACGCATATTCAGAAATAGAAAAATTGTCGGCTTATAAAGGAACTAATTCTGTTGTGGAAGAAAGTGATATAGATGAGGTTTGCACTAAATCCGCCGAGACAAAAATATTTGAAATGGTGGCGGCTATAGGTAAGCGTGATACTGATACGGCACTTAAAATATATAGACAACTGCTTTTTATGAGAGAACAGCCTATAGGTATATTATCAATGATAGCGCGTCAATTTAGGCTTATATTGCAGTCAGGTATATTTTTATCACATGGTAAAAGCATAAGCGATATAGCGGCTATTACAGGGCAAAGAGACTTTGTTATAAAGCAGTGTGTTTTGCAAAGTAAGAACTTTACTTCTGATATGCTTAAAAACGCTTTGAGAGACTGTGTTAAAAGTGACTTCAGCATTAAATCTGGTATTATAGATGCTGAGACGGCTGTTGAGATATTAATAGTAAATTACAGCAGTTAAACAAAAGACATTGGGTTTAATAAGCCCAATGTCTTTTGTTATACTAAATTGTTTTTTATGAATATTTTTTTGTCAAAAGAAAAATATATTGACATAAAAGTTATGAAACTATATAATAATACCATACCCTACGGGGGTGTATTGTTTTGTATATATAAATACCTGTAGTTATATTTTTTGTTGCGGAGGTATGATATGAGAAATAAATTTGATGTTACAGGAATGACATGCAGTGCTTGCAGCGCACATGTTGAAAAAAGTGTTTCGAAATTAAATGGTGTAAGCAATGTTAGTGTAAATCTACTTCAAAATTCTATGGTAGTAGAGTATAACGACAGCGCAACAAGTGTTGATGATATAATAAAAGCTGTTGAAAGTGGAGGTTATGGCGCTAATTTAGCCGGACAAGAAAAAACAGAACAAAATAACGCCGCTGATGATGAGATAAAAAATACTAAGTTTAGGCTTAAAGTTTCTTTTATTTTTACAATACCTCTTTTTTATATATCAATGGGTCATATGATGGGCGCGCCTTTGCCGGCTATACTTGCCAACCATGAAAATATGATGATATTTGCTCTTACTCAAATGTTTTTAACCATACCTGTAATAATAGTAAATAAAAAGTATTTTATAAATGGTTTTAAAAGTCTTTTTAACAAAGCGCCTAATATGGATACCTTAGTTGCTATAGGTTCGGGAGCGTCTTTTTTATACAGCGTTATATCAATATTTAGAATGGGTTATTATCTTGGACATATGAATATTCAAATGGCGCATGTAGAAATGATGGAACTTTATTTTGAGTCGGCATCAGTTATACTTACGCTTATAACTCTTGGAAAGTTTTTTGAGGCACGCTCTAAAGGAAAAACAAGCGAGGCTATTAAAAAACTTTTGGATTTGGCGCCTAAAAGAGCGTTTGTTGTAAGAGACGGTGTTGAAATTGAAATTGATACAAAAGACATTGTTTTAGGAGATGTAGTTGTTGTAAAACCTGGAGCGTCTATTCCGGCGGACGGCGTTTTAATTGAAGGTTCATCATTTGTTGATGAGTCGGCTATAACTGGAGAGAGCATACCGGTTGAAAAAAAAGTAGGCGACAGAGCTGTTTGTGCTACTATAAACAAAAATGGAAATTTTAAATTTAAAGCTGACAAAGTAGGCGATGATACAACATTAGCCCAGATAGTACATCTTGTGGAGGAAGCTGGAGGCTCAAAAGCACCTATAGCTAAATTAGCTGATAAAGTAGCTGGTATATTTGTTCCGGTAGTTATATTTATAGCGGTAATATCGGCTGTTATATGGCTTTTAATTGGTGCTGGTGTAAATTTTGCCGTATCAATAGGTATAGCGGTACTTGTTATATCATGTCCTTGTGCTCTTGGTTTGGCTACACCTACGGCTATAATGGTTGGAACAGGAAAAGGCGCTGAAAATGGCGTTCTTGTTAAATCAGCTGAGAGTCTTGAAAGAGCGCATGTTATAGACACAGTTGTTATGGATAAAACTGGAACAGTTACACAGGGACACCCTAAAATTACTGATATATTGGTTTTTGGTGAGTTTGACAGAAATGAGTTTTTAAAAATAGCTGCATCGGCTGAAAGTATGTCAGAACACCCCGTTTCTGAAGCAATAGTACAAACAGCTAAATATGAGAATATGAGTTTATACGAAGTTAGTGATTTTGAGAATGTTTCAGGAAGAGGTATTAAATGCCGTGTAAACTCTATTGAGGTTATAGCTGGAAATTCTGCTATTATAACTGAAAATGGCATAGATATATCCAATTTTGAAAAAGAAGGCAAAAGACTTTCTTTAGAGGGCAAAACGCCTTTGTATTTTGCTTTTAACAAAACTGTAGCTGGAATAGCTGCTGTAGCCGATGTTGTTAAAGAGAGTAGTGCTGAAGCAGTTAAAGAGTTTAAAAAAATGGGAATAGATGTTATAATGCTTACAGGAGACAACAAAATAGTGGCTGAAGCAATAAGTAAAGAGGTTGGAATTGATAATGTAATAAGCGAGGTAATGCCTCAAGACAAAGAGGAAGAAGTGAAAAAACTTCAAAAACAAGGCAAAAATGTGGCTATGATTGGTGATGGTATAAACGATGCGCCTGCACTTGTTAGAGCGGATACTGGAATAGCTATAGGTGCTGGAACGGATATAGCTATTGAATCGGCTGATATTGTGCTTGTTAAAAATGATTTGCTTGACGCTGTTTTAGCCATACAGTTAAGCCGTGCCACAATAAGAAACGTTAAGCAAAATCTGTTTTGGGCGTTTATATATAACATTATAGGTATTCCTTTTGCGGCAGGGTTATTGTATCCTTTTACTGGTATAAAACTTAATCCTATGCTTGGCGCCGCCGCTATGAGTATGAGTTCTGTTTTTGTTGTGTCAAACGCTTTAAGGCTAAAAAATTTTAAACCGTCTTTTTATAAAAATAAAAATGACGAGAATAATAAAAGTGAAACAAATAATTTTAAGGAGGAATTAAATATGGAAAAGAAAATGCTTATTGAGGGTATGATGTGCGCTCATTGTTCTGGAAGGGTTGAAAAAGCGCTTAATGCTATTGATGGTGTTACGGCTACAGTTGACCTTGATGGAAAATGTGCTTATTTAAAAATGGATAAAGAAGTAGATGATAAAATACTTTCTAACGCTGTTACAGAGGCAGGGTATGAAGTTAAGGGTATACAATAATGAAAGCTGACCATGACAAAGTATGTCGTCTTTTAAAAACGGCGAGAGGACAGATTGACGGAATACTTAAAATGATTGAGGAAGACAGGTATTGTGTTGATATTTCAAATCAAGTTTCTTCTACCGAGGCTATATTAAAAAAGGTTAATAGAGAGATTTTAAAATCACATATGAAGTGTTGTGTAAAAGACGCTTTTGAGCAAGGCAACGAGGATAAAAAAATAGATGAGCTTATAGACATAATAGAAAAAATGTCAAAATAAAATATATTTTAGCAAATAAAGTGCCTATTTATTAAAAAAATATATTAAATGTTAGGTTTTTATTGACAAATGGCTAATAAAATATTATAAATATTAAAGGCGCTTTATATTCTAAGCATTTATGAGTATTTGACGGCGCGGTTAGATTATTTAAAAGCGTATAAGCGGTAGATGAGCCATAAGGAGGAGTTTGATTAAATGAATAAATCTGAATTGATTTCTGCTGTTGTAGAAAAAACAGAGCTTAGCAAAAAAGATACCGAAAAAGTTATTAAGGCTTTTGAGGAAGTTGTTACAGAAGAACTTAAAAGAGGCGGAAAAATACAACTTGTAGGTTTTGGAACATTTGAGGTTGCTGAGAGAGCTGAAAGAATGGGAAGAAATCCTAAAACTAAAGAAACAATGGTTATTTCCGCTTCAAAAGCGCCTAAATTTAAAGCTGGAAAGGCTCTTAAAGACGCTGTTAATGAATAAAAAGGCATTTGGACTCGCGCTTTATACGCGGGTCTTTTTACATTAGGAGGAAGCAGTATATGAGACTTGATAAATATTTAAAGGTTTCAAGAATAATTAAAAGAAGGACAATAGCTAACGAGGCTTGTGATGCTGGAAGGGTAAATGTAAATGGAAAAATAGCTAAAGCATCGGTTGATATAAAAGTAGGGGATATAATAGAAATTCGTTTTGGAAGTAACATAACAAAAGTAAAAGTGCTTAGTATTAACGAAAATCCAAGAAAAGAAGAAGCGGCATCAATGTATGAAAGTGTTGAATAATATTTTTTGAAACGAAAAATATTAATTATATGGCATAGACTTTTTGCGAATAATGACATATAATGTAATTATACGAAAAATTTTATATGTTATTGTAGCAAGGAGATAAAACCAAATGAGAAAGATATTATATGCTATAACAGTAGCTGTAGTTATGTTATTAACTATTTGTGCTTTTAATGATAACAATAAACAAGAAATAGAGACTATTGAAAAAACTGTACTTATTGATGAGGGTTATGTAAAAGTTACAGCAAATGATTTGAAAATTGGTAGTAACAATAATAAAATTCTTAATTTTGTTTTTGAGAACAATACGGATGAAAATTTAAAATTTTTGTGCGGAAATGTTTCTGTTAATGGGTATATGATAGACTCTTCAATAGATATTAATATTGGCAGAGGTAAAAATAAAGTTTGTAAATTGCTTTTAAAAGGGGATGACTTAAAAGACTGTGGCATAAATACAATAGCTGACATTGAGTTTTTTATAGAGTTTAAACCTATTGATTATAAGCATTATGATGATTATTATTACTATAAGCAATATATTAATAAGTATAAATTTGAAATTAAAACAAATATTGCTAACGATTATAAGTATGTTTTTGATGATAGTGGAGATGTAATTTATGATGAAAATGGAATTAAAATGATAGTTAAGCATACTTATAAGTCTAACAATGGCTATACTGGAGCTAAAGTTTATATTAAAAATAATACTGAAAAAAATATTGAAATTTATGCACAAAAGATTTATGTAAACGATGTTATGCTTGCATATAGGTTAATATATACCCCATATAAATATGAACAAATGGAGATTGCATCTTATATAGGAAGTGGAAAACGAGCGATTACAGATATTAGGGTTTTGGATAAAAGTATTAACGAAAAAAATATTACAAAAGTTGAAAATATTAAAATGGTATTGGAAGTTTTTGATTATTATTGGGATAAAAAATTTATTACAAAAGTGATTTCAATAGATTTTTAAATTTTGCAAATTAAAAAAGCGGGGCGTAAGCCCCGTTGATTTTATCAAATTTTTATTTCAGCGCCTAAAAGTTTGGCAAATTCACGGCATATAGCTGTATCGCCAGGCCATGCCGGAGCGGTAACGAGGTTTTTGTCAACAACAGCTTGGTCAGCCGGAACTTCAATATATTCTCCTCCAGCCATTGTTATGTCTGGTCCTACTGCTGGATAAGCTGTGGCTTTATATCCTTTAAGCACGCCAGCGGCTGTAAGTATTTGAGGACCATGGCATATTGCCGCTACAGGTTTGTTTGCTGAGAAAAACTCTTTAACTATTTCTATAACTCGTGGGTTAAGCCTTATGTATTCTGGAGCGCGACCGCCTGTTATAAACAATCCAACATAATCATCGGTTTTTACAGCATCAAAATCAGCCGTAAGAGCGAAATTATGACCAGTAAGTTCTGTATATGTCTGTTTGCCTAAAAAGTCATGTACGGCAGTTGCTACAGTTTCGCCAGCTTTTTTGTCAGGGCACACAGCGTCTACTTGATAACCT